>CAYVDX010000168.1:0-7349 GCA_964450485.1 uncultured Calditrichaceae bacterium | reverse complement strand
CCCATCCCCGCAAAAATCCGAACACGCCCTGCCCGCTGATAAAGGCATAATCCCGCGTCAGCGTCGTGCCGAGCATTTCCACCGGCCGCTGGTCCTTTCCGACGGCGTCTTTTTCGGGCAAATGGCGGGTATCGGCGATTTCGTAATAAATTTTGGCGGTTTTCCCCGGCTGACCGAGCTGCCAGCGGGTCCGGTCAATGCGGCGAACCGGCAGCGCATTTCCGGCATTGTCAAACGCTTTGAAAACCCGAACGAGTTTTCCGAAATCAATTGCGCGGTAAGGGCCGGCGCCGGCAAATTGAAAAACATTATTTTCGCGCCCCAAATGCCGCACGAAAAGCGTGACTTTAAACACGTTATCCGTCGGCGTGGTCAAATCGAGACGATAGTCATAAGCATATTCGCGAACGGTTTGCGCCCGCCTCGATTTGGCCGCCGGTTTTGTGCAGGCGACAAAAATTGCCAGCAGCAAAACCAACGCTTTCAGCCAACCTGAACCGAAAAAATGATGTAGAACAGAAATGCTTTTTTCCATGCGCCCGGGACGTTTCATTAATAAAGATGAATTTTATGGATGTTCAATGGGCTTTGCAACCCTTTTGATAAAACGTTACCGCATTCAACCGGCAATTAAATTTTTGGAATGCAAAAAGCTCATTTTGCTCACACCGCCGCGCCGATTTTTTTCTCACATTGTCCCACTGATATTTGAAATCCGCGAATTAATAACTTGCCAATCCCCTTTTCACGCGATAGATTTGTCGTTTTTAATGGGTCATTCTTTACAACGTAGCGGGGTTGCTTTATTATGGAAAAATTTACATCGCCGGACTATTTTGATATTGACGGCCTGCTCAGCGATGAAGCGAAAATGATTCGCGCCGCGGTGCGCGAGTGGGTTGACAAACGGGTCATGCCGATTATCGAGCAGTGCTATCAGGCGGGAAAATTTCCCACGGAGCTGATTCCGGAGATGGCTGAAATGGGGCTTTTTGGCGCGAATCTGCCGGAAAAATACGGCTGCGCCGGCGTCAGCAACACGGCTTATGGCGTGATGATGCAGGAGTTAGAGCGCGGCGACAGCGGCATTCGCAGTTGCGCCTCTGTCCAGGGCGCGCTGGTGATGTACCCGATTTTCGCCTTCGGCGCGGAAAAACAGCGCAAATACTGGCTGCCCAAACTGGCAAAAGGCGAAGCCATCGGCTGTTTTGGCTTGACCGAGCCGGATTTTGGCTCCAATCCCGGGGGCATGAAAACAAGCGCGGTAAAAGACGGCGATAGCTATGTCTTAAACGGCGCAAAGATGTGGATCACCAACGGCACGATTGCCGACGTGGCGGTGGTTTGGGCAAAATTAGACGGCAAAATCAGGGGCTTTTTGGTGGAACGTGATACACCCGGCTTTACCGCCACGGAAATGCACAACAAGCATTCGCTGCGCGCGTCCATCACCGCTGAGTTGATATTTCAGGATTGCCGCATTCCGGCGGAAAATTTGTTACCGGAAACCGGCGGTCTAAAATCGCCGCTGGCTTGCTTGACGCAGGCGCGCTACGGCATTGCCTGGGGTGTGATCGGTTCGGCAATGGCCTGTTACGACGAAGCGCTGAATTATGCCAAAACGCGCATCCAGTTTGACCGGCCCATTGCCGGGTTTCAGTTGGTGCAGCGAAAACTGGTCAATATGATTACCGAAATTACAAAAATGCAGCTTTTGGCAATGCAATTGGGACGATTAAAAGATCAGAAAAAATTTAAGTTTACGCAGGTGAGCATGGCGAAGCGCAACAACGTATTTCACGCGTTGGAAATTGCCCGCGTGGCGCGGGATATTTTGGGGGCCAACGGCATTACCGCGGAATACCAAAGCATGCGCCACATGTGTAATCTTGAAACCGTGAAAACCTACGAGGGAACCCACGATATTCACACCTTGATTATCGGGCACGATATTACCGGGATTCCCGCTTATACATGAAAATAAAGAGGCTGATATGTCAGGGAAGAAAACCATTCTGATTGTTGAAGACGATATCCATTATGGCGAAATACTGCACGATGCGTTGACGGATTTTGGATATCACACCCTTTTGGCATATTCCGCCACGGGCGGCATCGATATTATCAGGCAGGAAAAGCTGGACCTGGTAATCAGCGATTTAATTATGCCGGGCATTAACGGCATTGAATTGGCTGAATCGGTAAACAAAATGTCTCTTGATCTTCCCCTGGTGTTGCTCACCGGGACGAACGATTTGAACCTGGTAAAAAAGGCCTTAAAGGCCGGCGTCAGTGATTACATTGTCAAGCCGATCAATATCAATGAACTGCCGATTCTGATTGAAAAGAATCTGGCCAAAAAAAATATGACGCCGCCGAGCATCCGTTCGGATAAGGCGCACACCCTGCTCAAGGCGCTCAAGGTGTTGATGCGGGCGTTGGACGCCAAGGATCGCTACACGTGCGGGCATTCCCAACGCGTTGCACATTTAGCAACATTGATGGGCACGGAACTAAAATTCAACGATGACGCGCTTTATCATTTGCAATTAGGCGCATATTTGCACGACATCGGAAAAATCGGCATTCCCGACAGCATTCTTAAAAAAGCAGACAGCCTGGAAGAATACGAATACAAAATTGCCCGAAACCACCCGATGATCGGCAGCAAAATTATCAAGGAAATCACCGATATTTCAGATGTCATTTCCATTGTCCGGCATCATCACGAACGGTTTGACGGCAGCGGTTACCCGGATGGCTTGAAAGGCGACTCCATACCGCTCTTTGCCCGGATCATCGCCATTATTGACGCTTATGAGGCGCTGGTTTCTCACCGTGTGTATCGCAATGGGACGGACGAAGCCGAAGCGTTGGCTGAGATTCAACAGAATGCCGGTAAACAATTCGATCCGTATCTTACCACTGTTTTTATTCGGGTAATGAAACGTGAATTGCAGCAGCCGCAGGAATTTAATGATCAATTATTAATGGCGGCAAATTTTTAGCATCCGTCACACACACCCGGCTTTACACAGCAAATAAATCCTTGTTTTCTCATCGTTTAACACGCTTTTACCTGCACCCAAAAACGCGTTAAAAATTATGCCTATAATTCTGTGACTCTCGATAACACCTGAACATTAAACCGTTGTATTTTATGGTCAAGCGATGTCAAGATGACATCTTTTTAGATTGAGCATGACGTGTTTTAACAAATTGTATCATCAGGGATGAATACCTACCAAAAGGAGATGGATTTATGTTTACAATCACTGCCGACCCGATTCAGCAACGCTTAAACATCACAATCAAGGATTTTTATGATGAAGAAGATTTAAAGTCGATCTGCTTTATGATCAATAGCGAACTAAAGAAGCTCCAAAATGGATGGGTTGCCGCGGTGGATTTACGAGGAATGCGGGTGCTTGAGCAGAAATTGACCAAATATATCAAACGAATCCAATACACCTTTTTAGCGCATAATGTTGCGCGGGTCGCAACGTTGGTAGATAATGTCATTTTAAAAATGCAAATTCAACGCATCGGTAACGAAACGGGTTGTAATGACATCACCCGGCGCTTTAATAACGAAGAGGCATGGTTAACTTATCTTTCAACGCCGCCGGAGATTAACCGATCGCGTTCATCAACCTTGTAAAAAAAACCTGGGAATAAAGCTGCTCTTGACTAAAACGAATGCGTAAAATGCGCATTCGTTTTTTTATGCGGCAGAAGAATTTTTATCGGCAAATCGCTAACCGCGGGATGGCAGATGACAAGCGAAAACTGCCCGGGAAATATGATTTCAAAATATCTTCCCGATAATTTGCGGTAGAACACAATAGATTTTATGATTTAGAACATTTTTAAACTGTAAATGTGTCCGATAGATCAGGTTAATTTTTATATGTACCGGCGGATGAAAAGCGTTTATTTGGGCGAGTTCGAGGAGTTTTTTTTATGAGAAATAAATCTGAAAGACTGACATTTTTTTGTCAACTGTGTGATGAAAATATCCAGGGAAATATTTGTCCCACGCATGGAATCGATTTTGTAACGATTAAAAAAGTCAGCAGAAATGATACCCGGTCTGCAAGCAAAAAGTCAGACAAAGTACAACGTATTAATGGTATGTTGCAGCTTGAAGAAGAGGGAACATCCACAGACGCTGCCCGGGAGAGCCGGGTCGTCGTCTCGGAGGAAAATTTACAAAAGGCGTCACCGGCGGCGATCACCGGGGAAATGGAAAAAGAAGCGCCGGCGCCGTTAAGCGCCCCCGCGGATCATATTCCCGAGGCGGTTGATACACCGCCGGTTTCCGAGAGCGTATTTCATCCCGAAGATGATATTAAGGATGCGGAATACCAGGAAATCACCGCTGATGAAATTCCACATTATTCCACGGAACAAATGAATACAGAACGGTCAGATCGCCGCCGCTCATCAAATAAAGACCTCATTATTGCGCTTGTTGCAATCATTGGCATCATTGTATTTGCCGGTGGATATTTCGCCATGTTTTACAACAACGATACGCCGACGTCGCTGTATTCCCGGGCTGAACAGCTTTATTCCGAGGGGAACTATACTGCCGCGACCAAAGCATATAGCAAATTAATGAAAGCATTTCCGAATGACCCGTTGGCTGGCATGGCGCAGCAAAAAATCATTGCATTACAGAAATCAACGGATCCGTCTAACGTGATTACCCAAGAACAACAGGCAGCGCTGCAATCGTTAATGATCAAGGCAAATGTCGCTTTTCAAAAAGAACAGTATATTTTCCCCAAAGACGATAATGTCGTGAAGTACACCAAAAGCATTTTGAAAATTGATCCGAATTTTAAACCGGCGCTGGAATTGCAGAACAAGCTGATCACTCATTTTGAAATGCTGGCAAACGCCGCCGTTCAGGAAAAAAATTATGACGGCGCGTTGGGATTTTATACAAACATTTTAGAAATCCATCCGAACAGCCCCAAAATCCGCAAGGCAATGCAAAATTTGCTGGAATTAAAAACCAAGCAATCGCTGAATTGATCACGCCCGGCGCAATCGCCGCAAAAACAAGGTTTACAGAGTATTAAAAGCCAAACGACAGAGAGAGTTCTCTCATCCGTTTGGCTTTTTTGCAAATTGTATTTGTCATTTCCCGGGGAATGCGCTTAATTGGGTTTTCAATTATAGAATGAGAAATTCATGAACAAAATAATATCGTACAGCACGGTGTTTTTTCAATTTCTGTTTATCGCGCTCATTATTCATAACGGCGGCTGGCTTGCTAAAAATTCGCTGTGGCTTTTAGTGGAAATTTCGGGGATAATGATCGGGCTTTGGGCAATTTTTGCGATGCAAATCGGCAACTTTAACATCACGCCGGATGTCAAGCAAACCGGGAAATTCGTTGAAAAAGGTCCCTACGGTTATGTTCGTCACCCAATGTACACCGCCGTGCTGTTGACGACATTTGGGCTGGCGGCCGATCAGCCGTCCGCTTACCGGCTCATTTTGTGGGGGCTGCTGCTCATCACGTTGCTGGTCAAATTAACCCACGAAGAAAAGCTGCTTACCCAACATTTTCCCGAATACCGGGGTTATCGCGATCGCACCCGGCGGCTCATTCCCTACCTGTTTTAAGTTCATTTGTATTTGTGTAGCTCTATAAGCATTGGAAGTTCATTCCGCACAATTATACAGACCTAAACCGTCTTTGTTCTTTTGTCTTGATACAAAAGAACCAAAAAATCAAGGCGGAATTAAACTCGACGCCAAAAAACGGGCGTCTCAAACAAAAATTCCGCCAAAAACAAACAAATTTAAATCCAGAAATTATCTCGAACAATAGTGTGTTTTCAATTTTTAGCGCTACACAAATACGTTCATTTTTTGAACACAAATTGCATATTATCATTTTTGGCGACGGCGCTGACAAACGCCCGGTAATCCGCATATTTGTCGGTCGGGAGCAGCCGTTCATCGATGCGATACATCCGTTTGTAGCTGAGTTGCCGGTTCGCAACTTGATAATCGGTTTGGTAATAGCCGAAATCCGTTTTTATTTCCCGCGGCGCCGGGGCGGCTTCAAGGGTATAGCCCACCGGCAGTTCAATACTGAGCGAGTCCACGTCAAAATAGGGATAGCGATGATAAACCGGAAACCGGCGTTCCTCAGGCGTCTCGTCCGGGACGTTTTTTGTGGAGTTGCGGTTGAGAAAATTCGGATTAAAAAACAACCGCTTGGCGCTGTGATTCGCATAATTTTTCACCTTCCCGGAGAAAGCCATCTTCAGCGGCTGGTCGAGATTTTCCTTCACATTTTCAGCGGAATAATCCTCCAGATCAAGACCGGGCACATTTCCGCCGAGGAGATGATCCCGCACCCAATCGCGCTGCTCATCCGGTTTGGAAAAAATCAAATTATTTCGCACATAAATTGCCTGGTTTCCGGTCGTTTCAATATTTCCGGAAAGATATAAAGCGCCGTCAACCGTCAGCCGGGCGTTGAGTTGGCTGATCATGCGATTATCCGTGGCGCGGCTTTGCGGCGTGTACACGATTTTTCCGCCATCGCCGGTGACGGCAAGCACACCGCAGCCTTCAACAGAGTAGGGCAGTTCGTTTGCCGCCAGGTAATCGGCGGTGCATTCCAGCCAGACGGTATCGCTTTCCAGCGGCACCATGGTGATGCAGTGATTAAACTGGTTCGCCGGAAATTCCTCGAACAAAGTCAGTTGATCGCGGGTCGGGGTCAGCGCGGGATAGGCTTTGATGCCGACCGCGTCCAGCATCGAAACCATCAGCGTCGATAAATCCTTGCAATCGCCGTATTTGTTCTGAAAGACCGAGAGGGCATCGTGGGGCTGCCAGCCGCCCACCCCAAGATGAACGGCCACATAGCGGGATTTTTTTTGCAAAAAGGCGTACAGCTTGCGAATTTTTTCAGCCTCGCTGTCCTCCTCATTCACCAAACCGCGAATTTGCGCCTGCGCTTCGGGCGAAAGGTTGTAGCGCCCGGCTGCCAAGCGGTGATACCAACGCGCCAGCCCGTCCCAACTTTTCAGGGAGCCGTTGTAGCCGCCAATACTGAATGTTTCCGGTGAGAAATACATCCGCATGTATTTGCTGTTGTCCGGCTGCATAAAATCTTCTTTCTCGAATGCCGGAATCATGGCGAGCTGCCAGCGCAGTTCCCGGCCGTTCCGGGTTTGCCGTTCTTCGGGACTCACCTTCATGTGGGTTTGGTAGGTGTTGAATTTGACCGCGGGATCCTTTAAAATGAGGGTGTAAGCAGCACTCAATACCGGAACATCCCGTTGAGGATGCCAGTTCGGCCAGGCAAAAAGGGA
>CAYVDX010000167.1:0-7356 GCA_964450485.1 uncultured Calditrichaceae bacterium | reverse complement strand
TGGTAATACACCCGGCATTGTGTTTTCCAAAATATTGATGCTACACAAATACCCTCCAGCGTTTAACGCGGAAAGAACAGATGAAAACAAAAAAATTCAACAAAATCCTCATCGCCAATCGCGGGGAAATCGCGGTGCGGGTGATGCGGGCCTGCCGGGAGATGGGCATTGCCGCGGTCGCGGTGTATTCGGAGGCGGATCGCCAATCGCCGCACGTACTGGCCGCTGATCAGGCCGTGGAAATCGGTCCCGCGCCGCCGTTGGAAAGCTATCTGAACATCGCGCGAATCATCGAGGCGGCAAAAAAACTGAACTGCGACGCGATTCATCCCGGCTACGGATTTTTAGCGGAAAATGCTGATTTTGCCCAAGAATGCATGGACGCCGGCATCACATTTATCGGCCCGTCGCCGGCAGCGATGAAGAAAGTGGGCGACAAGCTGACCGCCCGCCAAACCATGATCGACGCCGGTATTCCGGTCACGCCCGGTCTGGAAATCCACGACGAGCCGGTTAAAACCGTTGCCGAAGGCGCGGCGTCCATCGGTTTCCCGGTGATGGTCAAAGCCACGGCCGGCGGCGGCGGCAAAGGCATGCGCATTGTGCACACGGCCGCGGATTTACCCGGCGCCATCGCGGCCAGCCGTCGCGAAGCGCAATCCGCATTCGGCAATGACCGGGTTTACCTGGAAAAATTTATCGAGAATCCCCGCCATATTGAATTCCAGGTGCTGGCCGATCACCACGGCAACATCGTGCATCTGTTTGAACGGGAATGCTCCATTCAGCGGCGGCATCAGAAAATTATCGAAGAATCCCCCTCGCCGGTGATGGATGAAAAACTGCGCCAGAAAATGGGCGAAACCGCCTGCCGGGTCATGGAAGCGGTAAAATATACCAACGCCGGCACCGTCGAATTTCTGCTGGACGCGGACAAAAATTTCTATTTTTTGGAAGTAAACGCGCGCATTCAGGTCGAGCATCCGGTGACGGAGTTAGTCGCGGGGGTGGATTTGGTGAAACAGCAAATTCGCATTGCCGCCGGTGAAGAACTGCCCTTTTTGCAAACGGATTTGCAGCAACGCGGTCACGCCATTGAATGCCGGGTGTACGCCGAAGATCCACGGAACAATTTTTTGCCGTCCATCGGCCGGCTGCACTTCGTTAAAGAACCGGACGGGCCGGGCATCCGGGTGGATTCGGGCATTTACAGCGGATTGGAAATCACCCATTTTTATGACCCGATTCTTTCAAAACTCATCGTTTTGGGCGAAAACCGCGCTGACGCCATTCAAAAAATGACGGCGGCGTTGAATAATTATACCGTTTTGGGCGTGATCACCAACATTCCTTTTTTGAAAGATGTGATCTCTCATCCCGGGTTTGCCGGGGGCGACTTTGACACCGGATTTGTCAAAACGCATTTTGATGAGTGGACGCCGGCAAACCACCGGTTTTTGGAAGCGGCGCTGTTGATTGCCGCGCTGAAATCAGGTCATTCCGGGCAGAAAAAACGCTCAAACGGCGCTAAAAACGCTGAGACGCCCTGGCAAATACTGGGCAATTGGGAATTGTTTTCGTGAACAGCGAAAAGCAAAGCAAGCGGGTTTGCGAAGCCGATATAACGAAGAAGTCCCGAATAATTTTGATTTAAAAAAAGCAAAGGCAGGATTTACATCACAAGCGGTTTATTTGAGATGTGTAGATTCTTCTACCTGCCATTTGAAATTTACGCGGAAACAGGCGGGTGTAATGTCAAAAAAAACGTTCTCTTACGATCAACGGCAATTTGTCGTCGATCTTGTTGAAACAATGGATGGACGCGTTTCGGCAAAAATTAATGATCAACTTTTTTCAGCCGATATTAAAAAGATTGATGAAAATTCTTACACAATCTTGCATAAAAACCGGCTGCAAACGGCGCATGTTGCCGCAGGTAAAGAACATGTTTATGTTTCAGTGGATGGGGAATCCTACGTTTTCGGGCGGGTTGATCTCAGTCGGTCAGCTTTTCGCGGCGGCAGCGAAAGCGGCGGCGGAGACGAAAATATCATCAGCGCGCCAATGCCCGGCAAAATTTTAAAAATGATGGTTAAAAACGGCCAAAAAGTGGCCAAAAATACCACGCTGTTTATTGTGGAAGCCATGAAAATGGAAAACGAAGTGAAAGCGCCCCGGGACGGCGTGGTAAAAAAAGTGCATTTTAAGGAGAACGATCTCGTCTCCGTCGGCGCTGTAATTGTGGAATTAGATTAAAAATCAGGAGTTATTATGAAAATTTGCAGGACGATTACCACCTGTCTATTAGGGGTGATGCTTTTGGCGTCTCAGCCCCGGGCTTATGCGCAAAGTGTTTTTATCGATTTGCAGTTGGTGAATCCCGGCGCGCAAATTTTTAATGTCGGCGACCTGGATTTTCTGGAAACCGGATCAACAACCAGCTATTTTATTATACTTTTGCAAAATACCGGGCCGCAAACCTTTCGTCTAAAACTTCAGGCGCGAATTTTGGCGAACGGCGTTCAAATTGCCCTGGGCCAATCCAACGCGTTTGATCTGCCGCCGGGCGCGTTTAACCTCACCAATCAACAATTAGCCACCGGCAGCGCATTTATAAACGATCAACGGGTTGAACTCAATTTTGATCAGGCAAATATTGATTTTGACGCCGTGACCAATTTACAAAACGACGTGCTGGCAACCGGTTTTTTGCCGGCCGGCGAATACCGTTTTGAACTGACGGCTTTTGAAGTCGATGCCGCCGGAAACCCGGTGGCCGGCGGAAATAATTTTAAAGACCAGGTCGAAGACAACAACACCCTGATTATCACCAATCCAACCACACTGGAACTGCTGTTTCCCGGGCGTTCGGTTGGCGACGCCATGATCGTGGAAATTGCCACGACATTTCCGTTTTTTCAATGGTATTCAGACGCGAATCCCAACAGTGCGACATACAATATTTCCGTATATGAAAAATTTCCGGAAGATGAGAGCGTACAGGATGTGCTGAACCATCCGGCAATGCTGGAAATCCAGGGATACAAAGAGAGCTTCTTCCAATATCCCACCGATCCCAACCCGGCGCTTTCTTCCGGGACCACGGTCGGGCCGGCGCGTCCCCTGGAAAACGGCAAAACCTATTATTGGTTTGTTGAATCCGTGATTCCCACCGGCACCAATTCAATCGTTCTGCTCAGCGATGTTTTCCGGTTTAAAGTGGCTGATTTTACCCAGGCGGTCAATCAATCCCCGCAAATTATCGCTTTTCTGCGCCAAATTTTGGGACCGGGCAATGAGGCAATTCTGGAACAGCTTTTGGAACAGGGTTTCGAGCCGGACGGAAAGATCACGCTTGATGGCAGCCCGATGGAAGTGAACGAGCTTTTGCAGCTGTTGACGCAGGTGATGCAGGGGAAAATCCAATTCAAAACTATCAATGTTTATCAAAATATGACGTTCGTTGACAAATTGAGCAGGTAATATATTTGTTAAGGAGGGGCGTTACAGTCTTCCCGGCTTGCCGGGAGAGATTTAGAGGGGTTAAATGCGAAAGCGCAGGAAACCTGTCAGAATTTCAAGATTAAAAAAAGCAACCTATGAGGAAATAACATGCGATTAACCGTTTCAAAAAAACCGGCGTTTCTCCCGCTAATGCTGATGCTCCTTTTTGCATCGCAAGCCATCGCCGCGGAGAAAATTGCCGTGGTTGTCAAGCTTCGGGGCGATGTGAGCGTTACCCGGGGGAAATCCTTTAAGAGTTTTCAGGCAAAGAAAGGGCAAATCCTGGAAGACGGCGATATGTTGGCGACCGGCGAAGATTCTTTTTGCGCGATCAAGTTTTTGGATGACAAAAGCCTGCTGCGCATCCGGGAAAAATCGAATTGCACCATTGAAGGGAAGCGGGAAGGCCGCTCCATCGTCAAAAATGTGTTTGCCGAGGTCGGGGCATTCTTTTTCAGCCTGTTCGGCCAACCAAAAGGCTTCAAAACCACCACGCCAACCTCCGTGGCGTCGGTCAAAGGCACCAAATATTGGGTGATCCAATTGCGATCCGGGGAAACGCGCTACATTTGCACGGACGGGGTAGTCGAGGTTCGCAACCAGGCCGGCAAAGTACTGTTGCGAAAAGGGCAAACGGCCCTGGTGGCGTCCCGTTCGCGATTGCCGCAAGTACGGTTGACCAAAGCCGGCGACATCCCTACCGGATCAGGGGGCGCAAGCGCTGAAAGGGAACTGGAATTCGAGTTTTCCGACGGCTCCGGACAGAAAAAGGTGTTGAGACTACAACTTCAAAATCAGGAATAAAAATTATGAAAAAGCACCTCATACAAAGCTTAATTTGGCTGTTTTTGCTGCTTCAGGTCAATGGGTTTGCCCGGGGGCGCGCGGAAATAAATTTGGCAAATCACCCGATCCTGGATAAAAAATTGCACCTGAACGTCGAGTTGGATCTCATCGCGCGGGCAATGTATCCCGTCAGCGATGTGCGGATTTACTATCGCAGCTTCAGCGAAACCGAGTTTAAATCGCACCGGCTCAAATCCGAAGGCCTGCGCTATCTTGCCAGCGTGGATTTGTCGGCCTACCAGGGCAATATGGTGGAATATTTCTTTGCCGTGGAATACGCGGACGGCTCCTTCGATAAATTTCCCGAAGAAGCGCCGGAGCAAAATTTATTTCAAGTGTCGCTGAACCAGGATTTTGATTCCGGCGATGGACTTGTCGTGATCAGCCCGGAGCCGAATGACATTATTTTCACCGACGAATTTTTGCTCACGGCGTCGTTTTTTGCCTTCAGTTCCCGCGTGGACCGGGAGCGCACAAAGCTTTATTTGGATGATTTTGACATTTCCCGCTCCCGTTTTTTGAATGTTTTTGATGATTTTATCACTTTTGCGCCAAAGCGCATTCCCCCGGGCGGACATACGCTGCGGGTTGAATTATACGATCGCTCCGGGCGATTATTAACCCAAAAACAATGGCGTTTTACAGCCACTCAGCGCACCGGTCCCGCGCCGGTAACGCCGTCTTTTCAGGTGAGCGGTAGTTTTTTTGCGGAAGCCCGCACCGAGAATTTACTCAGTGGCTTGCCGAATGAGCGGAATGAACAATACAATAAAGCCGGGCTGCGGTTGGAGGGAAACAATACCCGCGTTGAAGTCGGCGCGCGTTTGTTTGTTTCCAACCGCCAGCAATCGAATTTGCAGCCGATCAACCGCTACAGCGCGTGGGCGCAGACCAATTTCTGGAATGACCGTTATTTGCGAATCCAGGGCGGCGACACTTATCCGCAACTAAGCCCGCTTTTGCTGCAAAAGGTTTATCTGCGTGGGATTCACGCCCAGCTTTATTTGAAATTTTTGAACCTGGATTTTACCACCGGTCGCGCGCTGCGGGGCATTGAGGGGACGCAAATTATTACCCCGCCCGACACCACGATTATTTCCGGCACGTTCAGGCGAAATGTATTGGGAATGCGGGCCAGTTTCGGCACTCGAACCCATTTTCAATTTGGCCTGACCGCCGTAAAAGGCAGGGACGACGTCAACTCGATTCGCTTTGGCGGAAAGCCGGAAGAAACGGCTGCCGCCGGGGCGGATTTTTTTCTGGCCACGCCTGACCGGCATTTTAGTTTGGAAGGCAGTTTTAACCTGAGTTCCTACAATCCCGACATTCTCGATGGCAAGGATTTGCCGTTTGATTCGCTGCAAAAAATCGACATTGATATCGATAAAAGTTTGTATGATTTTGCGACCGGCATCATCACCGTCAATCAAAATTTGATCGTGCTGCCGGCAATTGCTTTCCAGGGAACCGCGCGGTTGAACCTGTTGAATAACAATTTCGCCTTTACCTATAAACGCATCGAAGATCAATTCCAAAGCCTGGGACAGCCGTTTTTGCAGCGCGATAATAAGGGGTTCGTCATCTCCGACAACCTTCGCCTGTTTCAAAACCAGCTATTCGTGAACTTGCGTTTTCAACAGTTTGAGAATAACCTGAATGACGTAAAACCGGCTACAATCGACAGCCGCATGATGTCGTTTAACGTTTCCTATTTCCCGCTGCGAAATTTGCCCTCGCTTACCTTTGGATTCAGCAATTTCAAGCGCGACAACGGCATTACCACTTCGGCAAATCCGCTGGTTTTTCCGGAAGACAATTCGACCAATACCATCCAATTTTCCACGAGCTATAATTTTCTGCTGTCGAATCTGCGCAACCAGCTAACCCTGAACGTGCTGAATTATAATCGCCAGGACAATTCTACATTCGATATCGACAACCTCTCCAACACCGTTTCGGTGATGCTGCAAACCCGTTACAATGTTCCGCTAAAAACGCGATTGGAATTCAATTTTCAGCAATCTGAAAATACGGTTGGGCTGACCAGCTCGAATGATTTGTCCTTCAATTCCTTCGGCGGCGGGGTTGAATATGATGTGCCGAAATTTATCAATCCCCTGGGCAACCTTTCCCTGGCGGTAAACGGGAAATACGGGCTGGTGCAAACAGACCTGACGTCGCCGACTGCCGCGCCCGGCACATTTGACTACAATCGTTCCTTTTTAAATGCCCGCGTGATTTACGATGACGGACGTTACGGGCGTGTTTCGCTAAACGGCGACTGGATTAAATACACCGGCGACCGGAGCTTTCGGGATTACATCGTCACCGCGCGATATGACGTGAGTTTTTGAGTGGTTAAAGTGAGTTATAATTTCATTTCCAACGCAATCTCGTTCCGACGGGCTCCGTCGGAACGCCTGTTCGTGACGCTCTGCGTCACATACTCGACGCAGAGCGTGGAACGAGAAATCACCTTAGCGCCTCACTTCAAATTACACTCTCGTTCCAGTGCTCCGCGCTGGAATGCTTTTTGTGAGGCTCTGCCTCACACCACTGAGACGAGGCGGAGCCTCTGGCAGGCATTCCCCGGCAGAGCCAGGGAACGAGTAACGGTCTAAAGTTCATTTCCAACTTTAGACCACTTCGAATTTTAGTCACTTTAGTCACTTTAGTCACTGTTTCCCACTGTTCAAGGACATCTTTATGAATTGGCAAAAACCCCTTTTCGTTGCTGTGATTACGCTTGCCGTATTTTCTCTATCCTTTTTTGTTTCCCATTTTATCCCCACGTTAAAATCGCTCGAAATGACCACCCTGGATTGGCGCTTTCGCATGCGCGGCGTTGAGCCGGTTGACGATTCGCCGATCGTTTTGGTCACCATTGACGACGATTCCTTTGAAGCGCTGCCGGCGCGTTGGCCCTGGCCGCGTTCCTACTACGCCCGCGTGGTGGAAAATCTCACCCGCGCCGGCGCGACCGTTATCGGCATTGACGTGATTTTA
>CAYVDX010000166.1:0-7451 GCA_964450485.1 uncultured Calditrichaceae bacterium | reverse complement strand
CATGCGCGCCTTCTTTTTCCGCGCCGGATAAAATCACCGCAAATTCTTCGCCGCCGTATCGCGCCACAATATCGTTATCCCGCACGGATTTTTGCAGAATTCGGCTTAATTTTCTCAATACTTCATCGCCGGCCGGATGACCTAAAGTGTCATTATAATTCTTAAAATAATCCACATCAAGTATCAATAAAGAAATGTGGCGCTCCTCCCGGCGGGTGCGGGCGATTTCTTCCTTAATCCGCATGCGAAAGAATCGATAATTGTGCAAACCGGTCATGCCGTCCGTATATGAGAGCGCCCGAATTCGTTCATATAATTTGGCGTTATCAATGGCAACAGCCAGCATGTTTGCCAAAATGCCCAGCGTTTCCATGTTTTCATCTGTATAAGCCTCGCTTTTAAAATTGGGACCTAATGCAAGAACCCCGATAATATCATCATTCCGAAACAATGGACAGATAACCTCTATGTCCAATTTTTCCATCTGGGGAATAATTTCCCGGAATTCCCGCGGCACATTTTGAACGCGAAACGCTTTTTTGATCAGTTCCAAATAGTGGATCAATTTGTCATGCCGGTAAATTTTCAGTTGGTCAATATCGCGCTTTTGAAAGCCTTTGGAATCTACGACTTGAAAGACGTCGTTATCGTCTTCCGAGGCAACTAACAGCATGGTATTTTTAGCGCCGAAAATACCCAGAATGTGCAGCAATGCTTGCTTGACAAGCGCGTCAAATTCCAACTGACCCATCACGCGGTAGCTGACTTCAAAAAGATTGTGGAAATCGTATATTTTCTTTTGCAGTTGTTTGTTTGTATCGACCAAAACGTGATTTAAACGGCTGATCTGGTGATTTGCCTCGTTGAGTTCGGTCGATTTCACCATCAAACGATCCTGCAAATTTTTTAAACGAAGCATATTTTTGATCCGCGCGATCAGTTCGTCAAACTCAAACGGCTTGGTCATGTAATCATCGGCCCCGGCTTCCAAGGCCGTGACGACGTCGCGGACATCTTTCCGAGCGGTCAAAATAATAATTGGCAAATAAGAATCTAACTGCAGATTGCGAATCCGCCGCGTTGCGCTGACGCCGTCGAGCGTTGGCATCATCAAATCCAGCAGGATTAAATCGGGTTGATACGACGGTATTATTTTGACAACCTCCTGGCTGTCCAGACAGTTCTCAACATCGTATTCATGCTTTTCCAAATACGTTTTCAGCAGGCGATGCACTGACGCATCATCATCAACAACCAAAATTTTGGGATGTTTTTCAATCGTATTTCCCATTTTACTCATAGATTTCACCGGTTTAATTTTTTATTTATGCTTTAAAAGGGCACGGAAATGTAGTAACTTTTTGGTCTGTTTTTATGACAAATGCATGATTTTTAATTAATGAAAAAAAATTAAAAGATACTAAAATCCATGTTATTCAAAATTATAATATCGAGCAGTTTTTTACTGACGTTAATATTATTCTCATGCGGCAGTGATAATACCGGCACAGGCCCCGGAAACATAGCCTATCCCGATAGTAACTTAAGTTATACGCAACATATCCGCCCTATTTTTTTGGACAACTGCATCCAGGGTGATTGCCACGGCGGGTTCCGGGCCGGCGGTCTGGATCTGGAAACCGATCCGCCCAACTTCCAAAGCAATTCCGGGCTTGTTGTCATACCTTTTAGCAAATCCAACAGCCTGCTGTATCTCGTTCTTTTCACCGGCAGAGATGGCGTTCGCCGGATGCCGCCAGACCGGATATCCGGGCTTTTGGATGCGGAAATAACCGCCATCGGCACCTGGATTGATGAAGGCGCTGTAACGGCAAATTAAACTGGAGATTTAACCTTGGCAGCCAAAATAAAACCACGGATTTACAAAGGTACGCGCGACTTCCTGCCTTCTCAAATGATCAAACGCAATTTTGTAATAAAAATTGTCAAGGAAATTTTTGAAAAATACGGTTTTGAACCGCTGGAAACGCCAACCATTGAAATGTGGGAGACCCTGTCGGGGAAATACGGCGAGGAAGGGGATCGGCTGACCTACCGATTTACCGACCGCGGCAAGCGCGATGTGGGGTTGCGCTACGATTTAACCGTGCCGCTCTCGCGGGTTGTGGCGATGTATCCCCAAATTCCCAAACCGTTTAAACGCTATCAAATTCAACCGGTGTGGCGGGCGGATAAGCCCCAAAAAGGCCGTTTCCGGGAATTCTACCAGTGCGATATCGACACCATTGGCAGCCCCTCCGTGCTGGCCGACGCGGAACTGATCGCCGTCACCTCGGAAGTGCTGCGACGCCTTGATTTCGAGGATTTTACCATCCGCATCAACAGCCGCAAAGTGTTGAGCGGGATTGTCGAAGCCGCGGGCGTGCCTGCCGAAAAGGCCGCAAATGTTTTTCGCATCATCGACAAACTTGATAAAATCGGCTTCGACGGCGTGGAAAGCCTGCTGGCGAAAGAAGAATTTTCGCTCGATTCGACGGAAAAAATTCTGCGGCTGTTAAAAATCGACGGCGGAAACGCGCGGCGATTCGAGCAGTCAAAACAGCGCCTTGCCGGCAGCGAAACCGGCTTGTCCGGCATTGCCGAAATCGAAGAAATGTTTACATATATAAACCGTTTTGAAATCCCGGAAAGCCATTATTTGTTCGACCTTTGTCTGGCGCGCGGGCTGGATTATTACACCGGGCCCATCTTTGAGACCATTGTAGAAAAACCCCGGATCGGCAGCATTACCGGCGGCGGGCGATACGACAACCTGATCGGCATGTTTTCCGGGCAGGCACATCCGGCCACCGGCACTTCCTTTGGACTGGAGCGCATCATCACCGTGATGGACGAATTGAACATGTTCCCGGAATCACTCACAACATCGACCCGCGTGCTGGTAACGGTCTTTAATGCCGAGATGCTCCCCTATTCGATTACCGTTGCGAACACCTTGAGAAAAGCCGGTATAAATACGGAGCTTTACACCGGAAAATCCAAACTGCGCGGGCAATTCGGATTGGCAAATGACCGGGGAATTCCCGTTGTGATCATCGCCGGGCCGGATGAAGCGGAAGCCGGTACCGTAAATCTCAAAAACATGCAAACCGGCGAACAGACAAGTGTAGAATTAACCCGGCTGGTCACTGAACTCGAAAAAATGATCGAAAAAGAATGACGCGCAAGACTTGCCGCGGTAAATAATTTTCCTTGAACCTCGCCATAAATAGTCATATATTTTTCCTTCATGATTTTTTAACATGAAGGCAGTGATAATGAAATATTTTACTAATATAATCCTGTTTACCTTCGTTGTATTTTCCCCTGTTTCCGCTGACGGATTAAATTCACTCCAATCGCTTGATCAATTGATGGTCGAATTGAAAAATCACCAGGGTGATGTGCTTTATCCCGAAGCGTTTTCTCAATTACAAAACAATATCAACCAATTTCGCAAAAATAGCGCAACACTGTCTCCGGAAAATTTTGATGGCGAAATCAAACAACTTTCAACAAAGCTGAACCGTTGGGTTTTAATTGCCGAAAAAGCGCAAAAATACCTGGTTGATGTGATCGACATCCGTGAACGAACCTTAGCCATTGGCGGAGAGGATTTACCGGGAAATATACTTGATCGGGCGGAAGCCCAATTCCGAATCGCCGCTGACCATTTCCGCCTGCAAAAATCCAGCGACGCCGCGCAAAAAGCCCGGCTGCTTTATCAAAAAGCAGAAAAAGCGGCCATTCGCGATCATCTCATTGGGGAAGTGCGCATTTTGCTGCGGGAAAGCATCGAGTTAGGCGCGAAAAAATTTGCGCCGGTGAATTATAAAAAAACACGCCAACTGTTCAGGCAGGTTGAAACACTGCTTTCCGAAAAAACGACTGATTATGCGAAATTATCCGCAAAAAGTCAGCGATTAAAGGAAAACGCCCAACTGCTGCTTTTTTTAGTGCAGACAATCCATCCGCTGTATGAATCTCCGGCAAACGCGGAACCTTTTCTCGTCAAAATAAAAGATCAACTGACGTATTTGAGCAAACAGTTGGATACAAACCTTCCTTTCAAAGACGATCTAAGTTCAGCATTCTCAACACTTTTTGAGGCAATTCAAAACCTGAAGCGCGAAAACAATTATTTAGCGCAGAGAAATACTGAATTGGAGCAGGCAAAACTGGAATTAGAACATGAATTAATTTCATTCAAGTCGATTTCGGATCAAAAAAGGTTGGTACAACAGAAAATCAACCGTGTAAAAACCCTTTTGCTTCAACAGGTCGATGAACATAACGGCGTGTTAAAAATGCATCCGGACGCCATACAATTTGTGAATTCAACCGACCAGTTAACGGAGCAAAGTAAAAAACATTTACAAAAATTTGCGAGTGTTTTACGTGAATTTCCGGGCAGCCAAATTACGATACAATATATGATGTATTCAAATAAAAATTACCTGCGCGATCAAAATATCGCGTCCAAACGGGCGGAAGCCATTCGTGAATTTCTTTGCGAACGATGGAAATTTGCCCAGGAAAATATTCAGGCGGTCGGGCTGGTCTTTAATTCCGGTGAGGATTATTTTCCGAAAAACAAATTAGAAATTTCGCTGGATTTGGAATCCTACCTGGGCGTTCACGATAAAAATGCGTTTCACGTTGAGTAGGCGTTATAAATAAAACGCATTGGGATAGTGCCGGATTTCATATCGCTCCCGGCTGCCGTCAATGATGATGGCGTCAAAGCGATACTCCACTTCTAATTTGGGATTTTCCGCGATAAAACAGTTGGCAATTTTGTAAAGTTGGCGTTGTTTGTTGCGGGTAATATTTTGCTCCGGCGGTCCGAATTTTTTGGAATTCCCGGTCTTCACTTCCACAAATACAACACAGTCTTTTTCTTTTGCGATAATATCAATTTCCCCTCGCATTGCACGATAATTCCGCATGAGGATTTTATAGCCGTTTTCCAGCAAAAAACGAACGGCAATTTCTTCGCCCCATGCGCCAAATTTTTTCCGATAATCGCTCATTCAGATCACTCTTTCAGGGAATTCGTTTCAATATATTTGAAAAAGAGGATGTTGTCAAGATTAAGATCATGAAGGTGATCAAAAACAAGTAGGGGCATTCAATTGAACGCCCCCACAGTTATCCAGTATCAAGTATCAAGTATCAAGTATCAAGTATCAAGTATCCAGTATTCAGCAAGAATCGGGTGGATTTAATGCGTAATTCTGTTTATTCTTTGAAGAAATGATGGCAAATAATGATTACAGGAGTGATGCAATGGCTTTGACGATGACAGAATTATCAGAAGATTACCAGCGAATTGAAAAAGCGATCCATTATTTAGAAATAAATTTTGACCGGCAGCCGGAATTGCCGGAAATTGCCGCGGCCGTCAATATGAGCGAATTTCATTTTCAACGCCTGTTCAGTCGTTGGGTTGGGATTAGCCCGAAGCGCTTTTTGCAATTTTTGACCAAGGAGCACGCCAAGGCATTGTTGCTGCGATCCAAAAATTTGCTGGAAACGACTTACGACAGCGGATTGAGCAGCCCGGGCAGGCTGCACGATCTTTTTGTCACCTGCGAAGCGGTGACGCCCGGTGAATTCAAAGCGCACGGCGACGGACTGGCCGTTCGCTACGGCGTTCATCCCTCACCCTTTGGCGAGTGCCTGATTGCCGAAACCGACCGCGGGATTTGTAACCTGATGTTTTTGAATCCGGCGAATGAAACAGCGGCGTTGCAGCAACTTCGCCGGCAATGGAAAAACGCCAATATTGTAAAAAATCAGCCCGCGACGGAGCGATATGTTGAGCAAATCTTTGATTTACAAAAGGGGTTGCAAGAATCACCGCTTCATCTGCTGCTAAAAGGTACGAATTTTCAGATAAAAGTGTGGGAAGCGTTGCTGCAAGTTCCCCGGGGAGCGGTCGTGACCTACACGGATATCGCGCAAATGATTGACAAGCCGAAAGCCGTGCGAGCGGTTGCCAATGCCATCGCGAATAATCCAATCGCGTATTTGATTCCCTGCCACCGAGTGATACAAAAAGGTGGCAATTTTCACAATTACCGTTGGGGCGCCGCGCGCAAAAAAGCGATTTTGTTTCACGAAAGTGTTGATCAAAAACCCGCGGAAATTCCAGGATAAATGACTTTCAGGTTGAGGCGCAAACTTTTTCCAGATGCGACATCCGGCTTTCAAATTGCGTCATTGCAAAATTTAAAAAATCATCCGGCTGAAGCCCAAACGGCATTTCCGGGTACGTATCAAACAATTCTGTGATGATCGCCAATGCGGTATCCAACAACCTGGTCATCTGTTTTTCAAGCATTGGCCACTGCGCCGGGTTTTCATGAATCAGGCGGGACAAAAGGTGGATGCCATAGGCAATATGCCGCGATTCATCCCGTTTCAAATAACCGATTCCCTCTCGCAATCCCGGCAAAAGCTGCTGCCGTTCCAGCATTTCATAATAGGCGTGATAACCGGTTTCCGCCAGCGTTCCTTCAACGATCATATTGTAGGTGACCGACGCCCGGATTTGTGCGGGCGGTGACGAATCGTTCTTAAGCGCATTCATGGCGTCCGGGAGCGCCTCATAAAAAATTTTGCGATAATTTGCCGTGTGAAACCGCGATAAATCGCTGTGCACCAGAACCACGTCATCCAAAAAGCGGCGGAAAAACTCGGTGTGTTTGGCTTCTTCCCAGAGAAATGTTGTTAAATACATTTCCTCTTCCAATCGCCTTTCGTTGGCAATCACCATCATTAGGGGCAGCAGATCGCGGGTGACGGATTCTTCGCCGGCCTGAAAAAGCGCGGTAAGGTGTAACAGCACTTCTTTTTCCAGGTCAGTCAACCTTTTCCAATCCTGTTTATCCTGTGAGAAATCAATATCTTGCGGATTCCAAATTCCCAGCCGCTTGGCTTTGTGATAGAGCTTCATCGGCAAAATTTCCTGGCGAATCCCCCGCGGACCGGTCGTCACAAAAGCCGGTTTGCCGGAAGTTGTTTGAACCGTTTTATCCGGCGAATGATTTATTTTTTTCACAACTTCCGGTTCGGATAACGGGCCGCTGACTTCTCTCGCAACAGCGACGAGAGCTTTCGCGGCGCTGGAAAACCGTGCCAGTGTAAAGAGTTTCCCTTTTGTTAACTTCAATTTGCCACGCATCAACGCCATCATTGGATCAACGCCACCATCAAGCACTTGCGCCCAATTTAGTGGAGATGCGCTGATCACAAAGTTTGCTTTTTGCAAATCACTTTCTGTTGCCAGTCGTGCCTCCCGGCAAGTCCCCTCCCAGAGGTCAAGATAAATGCGTTGCGCTTCCCCAGCGGAGTTGTTTTCCCTGACCAGCACTAATGGCCATTTCCATTCCTGCGCGGACGAGCGATAAGCCTCGCTGCGGTTTAATTGAATTTGGCATGCTTTT
>CAYVDX010000165.1:0-7469 GCA_964450485.1 uncultured Calditrichaceae bacterium | reverse complement strand
TAGATGTTTGAGAGACGGTTAGGTGACACAACCCCTGAAGAATATTTTTCCGGACGCGGCATTTGTTTTTTAAGGGCCGGTTTGGTAATTTGATCTGTTTTTACCAAATATTTCCAGCAACCTGTCAGGAGGATTTCCATGTTTCCACGTTCTTTGATCGCGCTGTCTCTCAGCGTATGCTTTTTAACATCTCTTGTGACGACGCAATTGGGCTTTGCGCAAAATCCGCAACCGTTTTACAAAAACGGGGAATATGATCCCACAATCCCCACGCCCCGGAAAATTATGGGACATGACATCGGGGAACGCCCGTCGCATCACGCGGAAATTGTGGAATATTTCCGGGTGTTGGCGGAAATTTCACCGCGAATGCAGTTGGTGATAACGGGAAAAACGCACGAAGGACGCACCTTGGTTTACGCGTTGATCACCTCGGAAGCGAATCAGAAAAAAATCGATGCGATCAAAGAAAATATTGGCAAATTAGCTGATCCGCGGCAATTGCGTTCCGGCGCGGTAACGGATATTGTTCAAAACACACCCGCCGTTGCCTGGATGATGTATTCCATCCACGGCGATGAATTATCCGGCGCGGACGCGTCAGTGCAGCTTGCCTACCAACTGACGGCCGGCACGGATGCACAAACCCAAAAACTGCTAAAAAACCTGGTGATCGGCATTGATCCCATGGAAAATCCCGACGGACGGGATCGCTATCTGGCGATGATGCAGCAGTGGAACGGCAACATTCCCAATCCCGATGTGCAGAGCATTCAACACGCCGGGGTGTGGCCCTGGGGGCGCACCAATCACTATCTCTTTGATCTGAATCGCGATTGGTTTATCCTTTCCCAGCCGGAAAGCCGGGCGCGAGTGAGCGCGCTGGCTGAATGGCATCCCCAGTTAGTCATCGACGCGCACGAAATGGGCGCATTCAGCAGTTTTTTATTTCCGCCATCTCGCAAGCCGGTCAATCAAAATTACCAGCATCGCTTGCTGAAATGGATTGAAAAATTTGCCGCTGACGACGCCAAGGCCTTCGATGCGCAGGGATGGAGTTACTACACCCGCGAGTGGCTGGAAGAGTGGTATCCCGGGTACGGCAGTTCCCTGCCCATGCTGCACGGGGCGGTGGCGATTCTCTACGAGCAGGCCTCCACAGACGGCACGTTGGTCAAACGCCCCGACGGCACAATTTTGACCTTTCGTGAAGCGGTGCATCACCAGTTTACCAGCTCGCTGGCCAATCTCAGCACGTTGGCGGAAAATCGCGAAACCCTGCTGCGGGAATTTTATGAATTCAAAAAAGCGGCGATTTCACCGCGAAAAGGCGGGGTGCAGGCGTATTTTGTTGTTCCCGGCGAGAATCCCTCCCGCGTGAATCAAATGATGGCGCGCTTGCAAATGCAAGGCGTGGAAATCGAAATCGCCGCGGCTGATTTTACGGTAACTTCCCGGAATTATTGGGAAAAGGCAGCCAAAAACCACAAACTCGCCAAAGGCGCATACATTATTCGCACCAACCAGCCGCTCCGCCATCTGATCAACGCGGTGATGGAATTTGACCCGCGCATGAGCACGGAATTTTTAAAATGGGAGCGGGAAACCATTGAAAAAGGCAAGGAAGACACCAAGCTTTACGAGGTCAGCGCGTGGTCGCTGCCGATGGCCTACGGCGTGGAAGCGTATGCGGCAAACAGCGTTGCGCCGGTTAAAACAACCCCGCTGAAAGCCCTTCCGCAAGCAGCCGGACAGGTGCTGAACGCCGCGGCAAGCTATGGATTTTTGATCGATTTTCGCGACGACAGCGCGGTGCGGGCATTGCTGAAACTGTTGGAAAAGGGGTATAAAATCAGGCTGAAGCAAGCGTCATCCACCATCGCCGGGCGGGAATTTCCGCGCGGCAGTCTGCTGATTCGCAGGCATGAAAATCCGGCGACGCTTATAGACGATTTACGGCAAATCAGCGCGGAAACCGGCGCAACTGTTTACGGCGTCAACACATCGCTGGCGGAAAAAGGCTCAGACCTCGGCGGCGATGAAAATTACCTGCTGACCGCGCCGCGCATCGCCTTGCTGGCCGGACCCGGGCTGAATGGATACAACGTTGGGGCGATGTGGTATTTGCTGGATTACGAATTGGGCGCGCGCTTCAGCATCATTCCCAACGCCAATATTAATCGCGTGGATTTGCGAAAATACAACGTGCTCATTCTCCCCTCGACCTGGGGCGGGAAAAAATCATACACGCGAATTTTTGGAGAAAACGGATTGAAAAAATTGAAAACATGGGTATCGCAAGGCGGCACTTTAATCGGCGTGGGCGACGCCGCGGCATTTCTGGCAGATTCCGCGTCAAAAATGAGCCAGGTGCGGCTAAAACGGCAATCACTGAAAATGCTTGAAAAATATCAAGCCGCCCTCGAACGCGAAACGACCGTAGGGAAGCCCCCGGTCGATAGCCTGACAATTTGGGAAGGGAAAAACCTGCTATCCGTTGCGGAAAAAACCAAGAAAAGCAAAGTTGACACCAGCAAGCTTTCCGAATTGGATCAGCAGCAGCGTGCTTTTCAGCCGCGCGGCGCATTTTTGAATCTGACCCTGGACACCGAACACTGGCTGACCGCTGGCATGGGCGCTCGCGTGCCGGCGCTGCTGTATTCCAGCTTTGCCTATCTTTCCAAAAAACCGGTGGAAACCGTGGGGCGTTTTAGCGATGGAAAAAACTTGCGGCTGTCCGGGTTGCTGTGGCCGGAAGCGCGGGAACGCTGGCAGCATACGGCGTATCTCACCCGCGAATCGCTGGGCAGCGGGCAAATCATTTTGTTTGCCGGTGAGCCGAATTTTCGTTCCTACACTTATGGGACTGCGCGGTTGCTCATCAACGCCCTGCTGTTGGGACCGGGCTGCGGGGCGCATCAATCCGTGCCATGGTAGGAGAAATCGTGGGGCGTGGGGCGGTAGTGACGTAATGCCTTACGTCTCTACCGCCATTACGTCACTATAATACACGCAAAAAAAATTCGCAACCCTCAATATGTTCAAAATGGAACACGGATATCGCGAACATCACTGGTTTTCACAGGTATTTTTGAAAAATTTGTATAAAATCCGTGATGAGGCGTAACAAATTAACAGCAGCCGGTTGAATTCGCAAATCCAACCGGCTGCTGTTTTCCTTTTTTACTTCTCACTTTTTACTTCAAGACTTGCCAATCCCGATCACGCCGCAACCAACCCGGCTGCCGGCATTGCCCGTCGGCTGTGACGTCAGATCATCCTCGCCGGCATGAATAATAATGCCGCGCCCGATGATGGAATCCTTGCCGCTGAAAGCGAGGTGTTTATCCACGCGTTCATAGTGCGCCACGCCGTTTTCATCCGCAACAAGATTGCCCATGTCGCCGACATGTCTTTTTGCTGCATCAGGGCCGGCGTGCGGCGCGCCTTCCGGGTTAAAATGACCGCCCGCTGATTTACCGTTTGGCAAGCTGCAATCGCCAAACTGGTGAATGTGAAAACCGTGTTTGCCGGGCGTCAATCCTTCGATGTGCGCGACAATTTTTATCCCCGCATCGGTTTGGGTAAACGTTACCACGCCGTGCGCGGTGTTGCCTTCTGTCGGGTGAATCACGCAAACAGCTTTTGTGACGCTGGGACCTTTCATCGCCGCCGCGGCATTGTGCTCGTGATCCTCGTGTTGTTCGCATCCCCAAAACAAAATGCCCATAACAGCTATTATTGCAAAAAACTTACGAAACATATTACCTCCTCTTTGATAATATTTTGTGTGGAACTTCAAGAAGTTAGCTCTGAATACAAAATCCGGTCAGCAGGGCTATCTTCACTGATTTGTTTGTCAAAAAAGGCATCACACTGAATAAAACAAGTCCTGAACGAAGATGATTGTCGCCGCGATTTCATAAATCAGCAAAGCAAGGCGTAGCCGGATATCTCCGGCGTATGACCTCCTTCTTTTGCCGGTAAAATAAAACCGCGTTATCCGTTGCGCATTAAAATTACTGAAATTAGCAGATAATTCCAATAGATGAGAAAATTTGCTTGCCAAAATCGCGACACTAAACATTCGATATTACTTGCGTAACTCTCGGTTTTCATTTATTTTTGCGCCAAAATAAAATAGAAAATAATTTTGGAATCGCAAAAGGAGTAACCTGATGAGTAAACGCAATTTTACAATATTTTCTCTGTTTTTAACAATCATCGCACTGGTCGGAATGGCATTTGGCGTTAATTACCTTTCACAACAATATTTTACCGCGAATGGATTAACCGCACAACTGTTTGGGCTGGCAATTGCATCAGCCATTGTGCTGTGGGGATTGCTGCAACTCGTTGCGCCGAAAAGCGGTTCCGCCGCGGTGGAGGTTGAGCCGCCTAAAAAAGCAGAAAAAAAGCCCGAACCGCAAATGCCGACCTATCTTTCCGCCGTGCAGCTTTTATCCATTTTTCAGCGGGAAGGACGGCTCATTGACTTTTTGCAGGAAGATTTGAGCAATTATACAGACGAACAAATCGGCGCGGCAGTGCGAAACGTGCACGAAGGCAGCAAAAAAGCGCTGCAAAACTATTTTACCCTTGAACCCATCCGGAAAGAAAAAGAAGGCGATGAAATCACGGTTCAGCCGGGTTTTGACGCGAAGGAAATCCGCCTGGTGGGCAATGTCGCCGGAGATCCGCCCTTTAAAGGCGCGTTGATGCATCGCGGCTGGAAAGTTACCAAAGTGAATCTGCCCAAAATCATGCGAGCCGATGAAGGCAAAATGATTTTGACGGCGGCGGAAGTTGAAGTGAAATAAAAGTGTTTTAGTGCTTTAGTGTGATCGTGTTAAAGTGTTATCATCGCGACACGAAAACACTTTAACACGTTAAAAATTAAGCACTTAAAAAATCGGAGATTTTGTTTTGAGTAAAGCGAAATACATCATCGGTATCGATTTGGGGACGACCCATTGCGTGCTGGCTTACACCGATGCGCAAATGCCGGACAACGAAGCCGCGGAAATACATCTTTTACAGATTCCCCAGGTTACGAGTCCCGGTGAAGTAAGGGAGCAGGCGCTGCTGCCCTCATTTCTACTGCTGCCCGGTGCGCATGATGTGCCGGAAGGCGGCATGGCGCTGCCCTGGGATGAAAACATCGACTTCACGGTGGGTGAATATGCCCGCAATCGCGGGGCGGAGATTCCCAACCGGCTGGTGGCGTCGGCAAAAAGCTGGTTATGTCACGCCGGTATTGATCGCACCCAGCCCATTTTGCCCTGGGATGCACCGGAAGACGCCCGTCGTGTTTCCCCGGTGGAAGCGACGGCGCGCTATCTGGCGCACATCCGGGAATCCTGGAATTACAAAATGGCCCAAGAGGACGACGCCCTGCGCCTGGAAAATCAGCAAATTTATCTCACCGTCCCGGCGTCATTTGACGCTGTTGCCCGGGAACTGACCGCGCAAGCCGCGAAAGACGCCGGATTGGAAAATCTGACCTTATTGGAAGAACCGCAGGCGGCATTTTATGCCTGGCTGGAAGCGCAAAAAGGCGGCTGGCGTAAGCAAATCGAAGTGGGAGAATCGGTGCTGGTCTGCGATGTGGGCGGCGGCACCACGGATTTCAGCCTGATTCAGGTGACCGAGGAAAATGGCGATCTGACCCTGCGCCGGGTGGCCGTGGGCGATCACATTCTTTTGGGCGGGGATAATATGGATTTGACCCTTGCTTATGCCGTGCAGGCAAAACTCGCCCAAAACGGCACAAAAATCGATAGCTGGCAATTCCGCGGCTTGTGGTATCGCTGTCGGGCCGCCAAGGAAAAGCTGCTGGGCGATCCCGACCTGGCATCTGAACCGATTTCCATTTTGGGACGCGGCTCATCACTCATCGGCGGCGCCATTCGCACCGAGCTGACCCGTGAGGAAGTTCAAGACGTGCTGATGCAGGGGTTTTTTCCCATTGGCGAAAAAAATGAATTTCCCCGGGAGGAAGCCCGGGTCGGCGTGCGGGAGATGGGTCTCCCCTACACACAGGATGTTGCCGTAACCCGTCACCTGGCGCAATTTTTGAGTCGCGAAGTGACCACGGACGGTGATCGACCGGTGGCGTTTCCCTCGGCTGTCTTGTTTAACGGCGGGGTGATGAAAGCGCCGGTTTTGCGAGAAAATGTCCTGTCCGCGCTGCAAAAATGGAGCGACGCGCAAACGCGTGAATTGCCCTCGGTGGATTTAGATTTAGCGGTGGCTTTAGGCGCTGCTTATTATGGACTGGCTCGCCAGGGCAAGGGCATTCGCATCCGGGCCGGCATCAATCGCGCGTATTACATCGGCGTAGAAAGCAGCATGCCGGCGGTGCCGGGCATTCCCGCGCCCATGAAAGCGCTTTGCGTGGTTCCCTTCGGCATGGAAGAAGGCAGCGAAGCTGAAATCCGCCAAAAAGAATTTGGACTGGTGGTTGGCGAACCAGCGGTTTTTCATTTGCTGGCAGCCGCGCACAATAAAAACGATCAGCCCGGACAAATTGTCGAGGATTGGAGCGGTGATATTCAGGAAGTCGCTACGCTTGAAGCGCAACTGCCTGCCAGTGAAGACCATTCCGGCGGCGCGATTATCCCGGTGTGGCTGGAGAGCAAGGTAACAGAGGTAGGCACGCTGGAGCTATGGTGTGTTTCCCGCGATGATGAAAGACGCTGGAAACTGGAGTTTAATATTCGGGAGTCTGAAACGGAGTGAACAGCTTTATTACTGAAATTAAAACTCGACATTTGAAATGAGGAAAGGATTCCCAACTTCCATTTTCTATTTTCAGTTAAACCCGCGGCAAACGCAAACCGGATTAATTTGGAAAGATGTCCATTATATGGAAGCGTCTGGTTCATTTCAAAATAAAAAACCCGTCGGATGCGCCATCCGCCGGGTCGAAGAATACAAAGGATTTGTGTTTCTCCTACTTTTTCATCGCATTTTTTACAAGTCCGACAATTGCCAGCAAAACACCGCCGCCGACGCCTGACGAGAGAACGTTAGAGATAATACTACCGACATCCATACCACCGCCGCTGGTCGCCATCACACCCAGCATTCCCAATAATTGTGAACCAAGGCCCCCGCCCAAAATCCCAACAACTGAGTTCCACAGCGTGCCCAGGCTCATATTTTTTAAAAGCCCACCGGCAAGATTGCCGCCAACAGCGCCGCCTAACAAACTAATAATTAATTCCATCAGATATCTCCTCGTGTTGGTTAATGAAAGATTGACTGGAGAATATAACGGTTTTGAATGAATTAGCAAAATTTATTTCGTTCAAAGACCAATCTTTAGCAGGCGTATATCGGCAGGAACCGATCTTCTGGTCGATTTTTCTCGAAGAATTGTCCACGGCTGCCTTGGTGACCATCATCTTTGGTCGCTGGGCAAGCATTAAAACCTTCATGGGCGGACACAAAGGCGGTGCACTCAT
>CAYVDX010000164.1:0-7492 GCA_964450485.1 uncultured Calditrichaceae bacterium | reverse complement strand
AAAGATGTTTATCGAAAATCCTTCCAAAATTTAGATTAAAACCCGACTTTACTCGAAACTTATTTTCAAAGTTATTACTTCCCAACAATCTAAACCCGCTGAAACAACGTATAAATATACGGCCGCTCATCGCCGGACGGCATGACATATAAATAGTCAAAATGTTCGATCAACTTGAAGTCGCTGCCCAAAAATTCCGCCAACATTTTCTCATCATAATTTCGGATTCGCAGACCGCTGCATTTTTTTGCGCCCGCAAGTGAAAACGCCGCGATCATCACAAACCCGCCGGTTTTAACCACCTGCCGCAGCGTGGACAAATATTCCCGGCGATCCTGTTCCGCCGTTAAAAAATGCAGCACAGCCCGGTCATGCCAAAGCGCGATGTCTTTTAATTCACGCAATATTGTTGGATTGGCGACATTATCTACGATCCAGCTCACCCGCGTAGCACCGGATTCGCCGAGCCGCTCCTTTAGCTTTTCGATGGCGGCGCGGCTGATATCCGTTGCAGTAATGTTTGAATAACCGGCGTCCAGCAAATGATCGATGAGCGTGGATGCGCCGCAGCCGATGTCCAGAATCGGATCATTTTGGGCAATGCCGCTGCGGGCAATCAACTTCAGCGACATCGCCGGGCTTTCCTCATACCAGCCCAGGCAGTCCACGGCATTTTTACGATAAACCTTGTTCCAGTGTTTTTCCGAGGATTTACGCATCACAAACCTCTACCTTTTTCTCGTTACGGATTTGTATCCTCGCTAAAAATAAAGATTGCTCATCAATAAAACCAATGGTTTTGAAGTCAATGAAAGTTATGGTAATCGGATTTGTTATCTTTTCACTTATTGTAAATTCACTTCTGCTTCGACATCAATGGCAAACCATTTGTAAAGCGCTGGAATGACCAACAGGGTCAACGCAGTGGAAGTAATCAGACCGCCCACCACCACGGTTGCCAGCGGTCGCTGCACTTCGCTGCCGGTTCCGGTGGACAACAACAAGGGTATTAATCCCAATGCCGTGGTAATAGCGGTCATCAGTACCGGGCGTAGCCGGAGCAAAGCCCCTTTTACTGAGGCCTCATCCAGCGGAACCCCGTCTTTCAGCAGTTGATTCAGATACGTGACCAGCACCATGCCGTTTTCCAAAGCGATACCAAAAAGGGCAATGAATCCCACCGAGGAGGGTACCGATAAATTCTGCCCGGTCAGCCATAAACCCACCACTCCGCCGACTAAAGCCAGGGGGATATTCAGCAAAATCAAAAAGGTGTTCTTGAGGGAATTAAAGCTGGAAAAAAGCAATAAAAAGATAATTAACAGTGTAATCGGAATCACTACCGCCAGCCGTTTATTTGCCTCTTGCTGCAAGCGAAACTGTCCGCCCCAGGTCACTAAATAGCCGGGCGGCAGTTGCACATTTTCCGCAATGGCTTTTTGCCCTTCCCTGACGAATGAGCCGATGTCGCGCCCGATAACATTACACTGAATGGTAATAAAACGACTGTTATTTTCACGGGTGATTTGCCGGGGGCCGATGATTTCCTGCACGCTGGCTAATTGCGCCAGGGGCACTTTTGCACCGGATGGCGTGGCAATCAAAATCTCTTCAATCGCTTCCGGGGTGTTGCGAAAAGCTTCCGCAAAGCGTACCAGCACGTCAAAGCGGCGGATGCCTTCGAAAATCTGCCCGGCGGTCTCCCCGCCCACGGCCGCGCGAATGGTCTCTTGCGCTTCGGAAATATTAATTCCGTAGCGGGCGATGGCATGGCGATCCACCTTAATCAATAACTGCGGCGTTCCGCTGATCTGATCCGCTTGCACATCGGCCGCGCCGGGGACACTGCGAATCACCGCGGCGATTTTGTCGGCTTCCTCTTTCAATACATCCAGATCATCGCCAAACAATTTGATGGCCAATTCCGCTCGCACGCCTTCCAACAGTTCATCCACGGTCATCTGAATCGGCTGGGTAAAATTGACCAGCACCCCGGGGATTTCTCCCACTTCATCGCGAATCACTTTTTCTAATTCCTGTTGGGTTTCCGCATTGCGCCATTGGTCTTTCGGTTTCAGCAGCACATACATTTCCGCGCTGTTGATGGGGTCGGTATGCGCGCCCACTTCTCCCCGCCCGATGCGCGTAACCGCCCCGGTGACTTCCGGGATTTTCATCAACCGACGCTCGGCAACCTGGGTGATGCGAGTGCTCTCCGTCAGCGATATCGACGGCGCCATGGTCAGGCGCATCACGATGGTACCCTCCTGCAATGTGGGCGTGAATTCAGAGCCTAATCGCGGAAAAATTGCCAAGCCGATCATCATCAAAACCCCGGCTAAACCAATGGCCAGGGAACGCCGTCGCACAAAAAAAGCCACTGCCGGACGGTAAATCTTCATTAAAAAACGAACCATGAAATTTTCATTGGATTGGCCCGCGCTTTTTTGTTTGTTGGGACGGCGCATGAAAATATCCGACAGCACCGGCGCTAACAACACGGCAAATACCAATGAACCGAGCATGGCCAGCGCCACCGAATAGGCCAGCGGGCGAAAGGTTTTTCCTTCAACGCCTTGCAGGGTAAACAGGGGGAGAAATACCACGATAATGATAACAATCGCAAACAGAATCGGCTGCACAACTTCCTTGCAGGCGCGCGCCACGATATGGATACGCGATTCATTTTTAGCGGATTCCCGCAAAATGCGATCAACATTTTCCACCATGACGATGGTGCCGTCAACCATCATTCCGATGGCAATGGCCAATCCGCCAAAGGACATCAAATTCGCGGAAATCCCAAAATAATACATCCCCACCATCGCAAAAAGGATGGAAAAGGGAATGGATAGCGCGACCACCAGGCTGGGACGGAATGATCCCATGAACACCAGCAACACCAGCGCCACCAACACAATACCTTGCAGCAAGGCGTCGGTAACGGTATTCACGCAGGCTTCCACCAATGTTTTCTGCTCGTAGTAGGGCACGATGCGAATCCCTTCCGGCAAAATCTCGTTGATTTCCCGCATTTTCTCCTCCACCCGCCCGATGACGGTGGAAGAGTTGCTGCCGAACAATTTGATTACCATGCCGGAGACCACTTCGCTAATGCCGTTGCGCGTCTGCACGCCCCGCCGAATGGCGCCGCCGGTGCGGATATCGGCGACCTCTCTCAGGTAAACAGGTATGCCGTCTTCCGCCTTGATGACGATATTTTCCATATCCTGAATGTTTGACGCCAGACCCACCGAGCGAACGATAAATTCTTCAGCATTTTTTTCAATAAACTGGGCGCCCACATTCAGGTTGTTGGCGCGTATTTTATCGACAATCTCATTGACGGTGATGTCATATCGCCGCAAGGCATGCGGATCCACCACGGCGTGATATTGCTTTTCCCAACCGCCGATGCCCAACACTTCCGTAACGCCGGGAACAGTCTGCAACTGGAATTTGATCAGCCAGTCCTGAACCGTGCGCAGTTCCTGCAGGGAATATTGCCCGGTGGTATCCTCCAAATAGTAAAAAAGCACCAGACCCATTCCCGTGGATATCGGCCCCATAATCGGGTCGCCAAAGCCTTCGGGAATTTGCTCCCGGGCTTCCTGCAGGCGTTCATTCACTAATTGGCGGGAGAAATAAATGTCAGTGCCATCGTCAAAATACACATTGACAACCGATAGCCCAAAATTGGATACCGACCGGATATTTTTCAGATTTGGCAGTCCGTTCATGGCCACTTCGACCGGGTAAGTCACGTATTTTTCCACTTCTTCCGGCGCCAGCCCCTCGGTGACCGTAAAAACCTGCACCAGGTTCGGAGACACATCCGGGAAGGCGTCAATCGGCAATTTTTGATAGCTGTAATAGCCGCCGGCAATGATTAATGCGGCAAGCACAATCATCAGCAAGCGGTTTTTTAAGACAAAATCTATAAGTTTATTCATTTTGTTACCTTCTTTTCAATTTAACTTTAATGGCCATGTCCTTCGCCGAAAGATTCTTTCTGTAATTCCGCTTTCAGTGTAAATCCGCCTTTGGAAACATATTTTTGACCGGGCTTCAACCCGGAGATAATCTCGACCGCAACGCGATTGGCGCGTCCAATGCTTACCGGCTGCGCTTTAAACCCATCGCCGGTTTTCACAAATACCACGGTTTGGTCTTCATAAGTTTCCAGCGCCGTTTTGGGAACCGCGATGGGCGCCGTCACGGATTGGGTGATGACCCGTCCGTTGACAAACAAACCGGGTCGCCAACGTCCCTTTGGGTTTGGCAGCACTACCCGGGCAATGGCGGTGCGGGTTTGCTCATCCACCACCGGACTTATGTATGATATTTTTCCCCGCGCTTCCGGCATATTTACGCCGCCGGTAATGACCGTTATTTGCCCCGGCTCAATAAACTGCAAATCTTTTTGATACACATTCAAATCCGCCCACACATCGCTCAAATCCGCAATGACAATGTCGTGACTCTGGTCGCTGATGACTTCGCCCTTGGTGAGGTGCATATTAATGACCGTGCCGCTGATCAATGATTTTACCTCGTAAGGCGCCAGACTCTCGTTGCTTTCGATGACGGCCAGCACTTCATTTTTTTTGACTTTATCACCGATTTTTTTTCGCACCTCCTTGACAATCCCCGTAAAACGCGGAGTGATATGCGCCAGCCGGTCCGGGTCGATTTTGATCTCACCGGTTAAATCAATGTGTAGTTGGATATCCCCTTCCCCGGCAGTCGCGAGTTCGATACCGAACTCCTGCAATACATCCTCACTTAAGCGGGCGATTTCTTCACCATGTTCCTTACCTTCATCTTCAGCGTGATCACTTTGTGCCTCATGCACAATTTTGCCATCATTATTCGCTGACCCGGGATTTGAGAAAACCGCCCCTTTCAAGATCATTCCCAAAGCAATTCCCGCGATAAACGCCAGGAGTATTATCATTTTATTCTTTTGTTTCATTATTCACTTCCTTCTTTCTTTTTTTATGGAATCGTATTGATTTCTTGACTTATTAAGCGCTCGATTTCCGTGATGTTGATATGAAAATCTGTCAACGCTCGCAAATATTGCCCGCGGGCTTCAAAAAGCGTGCGCTGGGCGTCCAGGACATCCAGAAAATCAAACCGCCCTTGCAAATAGCCTTCGTTAATAGTTTGATAGGCTTTCCGCGCTTCCGGCAAAATTTCATTTTTCAGTATGTTTGTTTCATTATTCGCGCTGGACAAACGCTGGTAGGCTTGCGAGAGCGCGGCATTCAACCGCGTTTCCACGGCCTGTTTTGTTTTAAGGGTTTGGGCCAGACGAATGCGCGCTTCCTGCCGCGCGCCCTGGTTTTTATCGGAAAACGGCAGCGGAATGGAAAGCCCGACCACAAAGGCATTGTCGTCGCTTTCGCTCAAACGCCGCACCCCGCCGCTGATGGTGGGATCGGGGATGCGCCGGGCGTCTTCCAGGGCGATAACGGCCTGACGCTGTTTTAATGCCGCGGCAAATCGCGCCAGATCGGGATTTTGGGGCAGCAGCGCGCGCAATTTGTCCGCGGACGGGATACGAATCAGCGTGTCCAGCGAGCCGGTAACACGGCTGAAATTCGCCGTGCGTTCTCCCCAGGTTGCCGCAAGCTGCTGGCGGCTGGCCAAGAATTCCCGGCGGGATCGCGCCAACTCAACCCGGGTGGCGGATAGGATCACCCGCGCGCGTGAAATTTCCGCCGGAGATGTTTTCCCCGCTGCAACCCGCTCGGTGATCGTCTGCAACAACTGCCCGGACAATTCCGTCAATTCTTCGTTCAGCGAAACCCGTTGCTGAGCAGCCAGCACCGTCAGGAATGCCCGGCGAACGTTTGTAAACACATCCAGCCGCTTGCTTTCGTAATCCCAGGCAGCCAAATCGCCTTCCAATGCCGCGGCTTCGGCGGCTTTCGCCCGCTTTCCGCCCAACAAAATGGACTGGCTCAATGAAACGGTTGTTTCCGTGCCGCCGAACCCGGAAAATGCGCCGCTGCCGGCAACGTTTTCCAACTCAACGTCAATTTCCGGGTTGGGATAAAGCCCGGCTTGCAGCGCCCGCGCTTCCGCCGCGCGGATTTCATACGAAAACGTTGCCAATTTCGGATTTTGCAGCAACGCCAGTGAAAGCGCCCGTGAAAGCGTCATCACGCCCGAAGCACTTTGAATCGCAGCAGCGAGCGAATCCGTTTTCTCCGGTTGAACAGATGAAACCGCGCGCTCAAATTCCCTGACTAACGGACGCGGTTCGGGAAGTGTCGCGGTCGTTCGATAGGCTGCGCATCCGCTGAACACAATCATCATCATCAATCCCCAAAAAGGGAGATGTTTCCAAATCATTTTTAACCTCCAAAAGAAGTGTGAGCAGGAAAGCCGTCCGAATGAAACCTGGATCGCGTATCAACCTGTTTGTGAAAACCGCATCCTGTGGGAAACGCATGTATGCGTCCATTACCGAAGGAACGCATGTATGCGTCCCCTACGGATCGATTTCGTGAGAAGAACTTCCCAAATCGTTATAAATTAAATACTTACAAATATGAGATACTTGAAAGGGAAGGGAAAATCAAATCAGTAAAACTGTGGTTTGAAGAAAGATAAGGGAAGGGGTGTTGAAAATACCGGTGTTTAAAATACGGCTTTTATCCCGGTTTTCAACGGTCTTTGGCAAGCCTGGCAATGAGGATTTTAACGCTAAAAAGCCGGGCGTCTTCAGCGAATTTTTTAATTGAATTTTAGCATATTCATGGCATTCGGAGAAAACCGGCAGATCAACACAATCCCCGCAATGATTAACGGAGAATTCAAAATTGAGCACGTTTTGCCGGCGTGTTTCCGATGTCAAAGGCATTGACTGTAAATCACTGCAAACGGCCCCGGCTGTCGCGGATTCAATTTCAACATGCCCGTTGCCGCCGATGCAGAGCACCAAACGGCTCATCCCGGGATGTCCTAAAAATAAATGTGCGGCGAAAAAACCGAGCAGCAGCCAGCGAACAAGGGTGTTTTTATTTTGATTCATTTTTCGATTCTAAATAATTTCCAGTTTTTTAGGCTTAAACGCTGGAGGTTTTGGAAACCTCCAGCGTTTTAAGAGTGCTTAAACGCTGGAGGGTTCGTGCAACGCTGGAGGTTTTGGAAACCTCCAGCGTTTTAAGACGACCGCAATGCTCTTAATCCATTAAAGACAACCAACAAGCTCGCGCCCATGTCGGCAAAAACAGCCATCCAGAGCGTTGCCCAGCCGGGAATTGCCAATAATACGAAAATTGTCTTGATGAAAATAGCCAAAAAGATATTTTCCTTGATGATCCGCAAACTTTTGCGGCTCAATCGTTTGAGATCTGCCAATTTGTTGAGGTCATCGTTCATCAGGGCAATGTCCGCGGTTTCCAGTGCCGCGTCGGTGGCGGATGCGCCCATGGAAATACCGATGTCCGCCGCGGCCAGCGCCGGCGCATCATTGATA
>CAYVDX010000163.1:0-7502 GCA_964450485.1 uncultured Calditrichaceae bacterium | reverse complement strand
TACCGAGCCTGGCGGGTGCATCCGCCACGTTTCCGAAATACAAAGTGCCCAATGATCAAGTAATTACCCTGGAAATGATGGACAATAATTGCATCCGGATGTTTATGAAAGGCAAGCGGCTGCCGCTGGATAGCCCGGAATCGTATTATTTAGCGATGTATGTGACCAGCTTGAGTAACAATGAAGATGTCATGGTTGGTAACAAGAAATGAGTAGAAAAATATTCCCGTACATTCGATTATTCCTTTTGATCTGCGCTTTCTCATTAACCGGTATAATGACCCTATTTGCAAAAGATAGCGCACCGCCGCTGAGTGCGAATTCACCGGAAGCGAAGGCTTTTCATGGCAGCAAAGTCGTTAAGCTGCGTGGTTGCGTGGCTTGCCATGCGGTTGGCGGCGTTGGCGGCGCTGTGGGTCCCAATCTCGATCGCGTCGGAAACCGGCGCGACGCCAATTGGCTGCGCGAGTGGCTAAAAGATCCGCGCGCGGTAAAACCCGGCACCGTGATGCCCAATCTTCATCTCTCCGATAAAGAACTGGATGAATTAGTGGGCATTTTGTCGCATCTGAAAAAAGAAGTGAACAGTGCAACGATTCTCAATTCCGCAAAGTCACGAGTGGAAAAAGGCGAAAAACTGTTTACGGATTACGACTGTTTTGCCTGCCATCAAATCGGGCGATCCGGTATGCCGATCGGCCCGAACCTGACCTGGCTGGGGAAGCGTAAACCTGAAACCTGGGAATCAAGGTGGTTGAAGGAACCCGGGGCAATTCAGCCGGGCACATTTATGCCTAACTTTCATTTGAGCGAGGGTGAAATAAACGCGCTGACGGGTTTTTTGCACACCCTGCAAGGGCAGAAAAACCAAGCGCTTAAAGACTGGGAGGAGAACATTGCTTTTTCCATGGACAGCCGCCCGCGGGAAATCGGCGAACGCATTTACATTCGCTTTGGCTGCAACGGTTGCCATGGCAAAAGAGGGGAGGGGGGATACAAAAATCCCAATGCCGCCCCCGCGGAAAAAAGCCCGGCAATCAATACCATAACTGCCCGTTTGAGCAAGCCTGACATTATCGATGTATTTATGTCCGGACGGCAGCCGGCAAAACTGGATTCCGCCGGGACAATGCCGTTGAGCTGCCCCGCCTGGAAAGGCGACATGACTGACGAAGAGGCTGAGTATGTTTACGCCTTTTTGGTGAGTCTCGCGCCCAAAAAGTGATTCGTTTATTCCGCGTGTTGCTTGTCCAACAGTCGATTTTGTAACAGGTATGACGCGAGTGATTTAGCGGCAATTTTTTGCGCCGTGTTATTGGGATGCTGATCGGTTCGGTGGACCCATAAATCTTTATCCCTTATGCCGTTAAAGCCTTGCAAAAAGTCGAAAAAGCGGATCGATTCATTTTGGCAAAAGCGAGCAATTTTCTGATGAATCTTTTGGAAAGGGTACCGTTGATCTAAATGGTATAGCACCGGGTAAACCGTCACCAATAATTCAAAGTGGCGTCGTTTACCCAGTGCTTTTCCTTTTTCTAATGCCGTTTGGATGGATTGCCAGCCGGGGCTGTTCTCTTCATATCCTTGCAAATAATGTTGAATCATTTTTCGATGCATAATCAATCCTTCGACGCTGCCGATCATCGCATTCAGAAAATATGAATATTGGCGAAGGCTGATTAAAATTTGTGCCCGCGACATAAATTCAATCGTTCCTCCCCATTTGGCGTCATTGAGAAAAATAACGATAATCACAACATCCGGGTGAAACGCCAAGGCATAATTTTCAAGAAGCCGGACTTGATCCCCGGTGGCCGTGTTGGTTACGCCAAAATTCAATACTTCAACATCGAACGGCAGTTGCGCATTCAACATTTTTTCAACATTGACGGGCAGCGTATCTTCATCTTTTACCCCAAAACCCAACGTAAAAGAATCCCCCAAAAATATGATTCTCTTTTTATCCTTCGGTTTATTCCGGCTAACCGCCGGGCCGCGAAATCCCTGTGAGTTGATGTGTCCAACGACCGAATTATTTGTATCAAAATAGCCGCGGGGGTTATCCGGGTAGCGGTAAATTAGTTTTCCAAAGGGTTGGTAATGATAGTTGTCCGCCATTCCGACAGCTTCATCTTCGTGCCACATCAGCACGTGGGGATTGCCAATATCCATCCATCGGCATACAACTTCCGCAAAAATAAACGACAGTGTAACGCTGATCAGCAACATGTTATATTGATCGCGCCGCAAAACAAATCGTAGGGCGACAATAAAAAGAAACAGCAACGCCAGAAAAAGGAGGCTGAATTTTCCCATAATTAATGATCCAATGATGAATTGGCGATGAATGCTTTCATTAATCCGGTTATATTACCACATTTCAACGAATTTGTCAATAGCGGCGCTTTGTCGTATGAACCTGGCTTCGGAGGTTTGCCTTTCTCCAAAATCGCTTGACATCTCTGTCGATTTCCTCTAAAATTTCAGCGGTTATCCGAGGTCTTTAAAAAAAACATTTATATCGAATAGAATGGAGGCTGCAACATGTCGAATTATTATTTTAAAGTGGCCAGACCCGCCAATGAGCCGATCAAGGCGTACGCGCCCGGCTCACCGGAGAAAGCCGCGCTGAAGCATAAACTTGCGGAAATGAAATCTCAACAAATCGATGTGCCGCTGATTATCGGCGGCAAGGAAATTCGCACCGGCAACACGGCAGATCTGCGCGTGCCGCACGATCACTCGGTTAAATTGGGTGTGTATCACAAAGCCGGCGAAAAAGAGGTGCAAATGGCGGTTGAAGCGGCATTGAAAGCGCAAAAAACCTGGGTGAGAATTCCCTGGGAGCATCGCGTCTCGATTTTTCTAAAAGCCGCTGAACTGTTGGCCGGTCCCTGGCGGGATACGCTGAACGTTGCGACAATGTTAAATCAATCCAAAACCATTTTCCAGGCGGAAATAGATTCAGCCTGCGAGCTGATCGACTTCTGGCGTTTCAATGCGTTTTACCTGACGCAGTTGATGGGCGATCAGCCGGAATCATCTCCCGGCGTTTGGAACCGCATGGAATATCGTCCCCTGGAAGGATTTGTCTTTGCCGTGACCCCGTTCAATTTTACTTCCATTGCCGGAAATTTGCCGACCGCTCCGGCGTTGACCGGTTGCGTGTCCTTGTGGAAGCCCGCTTCGAGCGCGGTGTATTCGGCTTATTATCTTATGAAGCTGTTGGAAGCCGCCGGATTGCCCGCGGGCGTGGTTAACTTTATTCCCGGCTCCGGGGCGCAGGTCGGCAACCCGGTGATGCGCAGTCCCCATTTGGCCGGCATTCATTTTACCGGCTCCACCGCTGTTTTTCAGGATATGTGGAAAACCGTTGGCGACAACATCCATAAAATGAAATATTACCCGCGAATTGTCGGCGAAACCGGCGGCAAGGATTTCATTTTCGCGCATGAATCGGCGGATGTGGATGCGCTGGTGATCGCGGCGTTGCGCGGCGCGTTTGAATTCCAGGGTCAGAAATGTTCCGCGGCGTCCCGGATGTATATTCCCAAATCAATCTGGGGTGAATTCAAATCAAAATATGTCGAAGAAGTCGGCAAAATCAAGATGGGCGACCCGGAAGATTTCACTAATTTTATGTCCGCGGTGATTGACAAAGCCGCCTTTCGCAGCATTACCGGGTACATCGATTTTGCGCGTGAATCCAATGCGGCCGAATTTATCACCGGCGGCAATTATGACGACGCTAAAGGCTGGTTTATCGAACCCACTACGATTGTCACGACAAACCCGATGTTCAAAACCATGCAGGAAGAAATTTTCGGCCCGGTGCTGACGATTTACGTTTACGATGACGACAAACTGGACGAGACGCTGCAACTCTGCGATTCCGGCTCGATGTACGCGCTGACCGGCGCTATTTTCGCACAGGATCGCCGGGCGATTGTCAAAATGGCGGACGCCTTGCGCAACACGGCTGGAAATTTTTACATCAACGACAAACCCACCGGCGCGGTGGTCGGGCAGCAACCCTTTGGCGGCGGCCGCGCTTCCGGCACCAACGATAAAGCCGGCAGCGCCATGAACCTGCTGCGCTGGATGACGGCGCGCACCATCAAAGAAACATTTGTGCCGCCGAAAAACTGGCGTTATCCTTTTATGGATGAAAAATAGACGTTGAAAAGTAAAAAGTAAAAAGTGGAACGTGAGGCGTGATTTTTTTTTCACGCCATCACGAATCACGTATCACGCCTCATTTCCTTGATTTCTTTTTGCAGTGCTTTGATTTCCGCCATGACTTTATCGATCACGGCCTGGGCGTTTTCCTTGTTTTTCTCGCGGTCGGCAAATTCCGACAGGTCAACCGGGCGACCGTAATAAACATAGATCCGCCGAAAAAATCGCGGAAATTTTGCGCCGATGGGCAGGATTTTTTGCACGCCGTCAATGCATACCGGGATGACAGTGGGAGAATTTTCTAAAATGACGAATCCGGCGCCGGCGCGTCCCTTGCCGATCTCACCGCTGCGGCTGCGCGTGCCTTCCGGAAACAGCGTTAGCGGACCGCAGGAAAGCGCCCGTTTCATTTTGTAGAGCACGGTTGCGTCCCGGCGTCCCTGTTTTACGCGTATGCATTTCCAGTTATCCGCCAGCCAGGCCAGCACCGGCGTTCGGTAAAAATTTTCCGCCGCCGCCGGGTTCCAGGGAATCAGCGAAGGATAAATTAGCGACCGCGGATAGTATGCGCACAATCCCACCAAGAAGCTGTCGATCATGGTTTGGTGATTGGAGAGCAGCAGGGTGTTTGACGTTTTGGGAACATTTTTTTTGCCAATGACCGTGGTGCGGTTTAAAATGCGAAAATAGATAAACCCGATGGTCACGCAAAAATTGGTAACCAGGTAATGCGATAGCGGCCAATAAAACCTGAAACGCGCACCACGGTGGGGATATAAAGCATCAAAATCTTCTTTGCAAACCATATTCCGATTACCAATTTTACCGGTAAACTTTGAACAAGCGATATGCCAGCGATCTGGCCGCATCGGGCGCTGACAGATCGATAACACCCTGGGTAAAAACTTCGCGATTGACCAATACCTGGTATTGCAACTGGTTTTTAGCGTTCAAAGAAAGCGTTGCTTCGGGGTAATTCCCGGTCTCATCCGCTTGCCAGTTGATGTTAAATTGCTCGAGTCGCGATAGCACTTTTTGCAATGCGGGATTCTCCGAATCCGCGAGGGTCAATTGAAAGGACATCGCCACGTCCGAAAAAGGCACTAACTCCGGAAATGTCTGGTAAAACAAATTTGCATGAAACGAGAACTGAGGACCCCAACCGTTATCAGCGGCGATTTCCGCGCAATTTTCGTGTATCCGGGCGATCAAGAGCCGCTCGTTGATTTTGTCAAGCTTTCCGGAATTGAGGATGCCTGTGAGCATGTCATAGGCCGCTTCGCTTTTACCGGATTCTTTCATCAACCTGCCGATGTAATATTTATAATAGCGCTCTGCCTGGCGGCGCGGATCGCTTTGATGATACGTTTTGAATTTTTTGACGAAAAAATCGACGCTGTAATTTTTGATAATATTCCACAATTCATCAAAACTAATCACCGATTCCGTGTGAAAAACATGATAATAGACCATGTCCCGTTCCGGATTTTCAGTCATTTCGTTGGCCAATTTATAGAGGGTAATATATTTATCATACATTAGCCCCGGCAAATCTTTCCACCAATTAAAGCTTAGCCAGTGATGTTTATTTTCAAATTTGTGCGCCTGAATTTCGTAGCTCGCCTGCATCAGGCGCAGCGTTTTCAGCATAAATCGATACTGATCTTCCCGGAAGGAAGTGTTGTAATGCACCTCGTTAAAATTGTCGGCTTTTTCCAGGGAGCGGGCGCATGCCTCGATATTGCCGCTATACAAAAACATCCGGGCGATACATAAATTATCCCAGCCGTAACCGATGGTGTAGCCGTGACTGTCGCGGTCTTCTTTCAACTGAACCGCCCCGGCCAATGGCGCGTCCTTGCTGACGTAAATCATGGAATATCCCTGCCAGTGACCGCCGCGGCTGCGCGACCCGCGATCCGGCACTTTGCTGAAATAGGATTCCGCCTCCCGAAAATCAATGGCGGAAAGGTATGTAAAACCGAGGTTTACGGTTTTGGCGAGGTTGTCTTCGCCATCTATTTTTTTGAAATAACTGGCGGCCAGTTCCGGGTTCAGATTGTAGCCGTATAAAATGCCCCGCGTGTTTGCGATGGTGCTCAGCGGCGCCTTGACAAAGGAATTATCAAACGCTTTATAAAAGGGGCTGCCCTTGACCACGACGCTCATAATTTGCGATTTAATAAACGGCACATTGCGGCGATAGCGCGCTTCCATGGAATCCGTGAACGCGATGGCCATGCGCATATTTTCCTCGATGGAGTCGCCCATGAAGCGGTATTTGTCGCGGGTAAAAATGCGGCTGCGGAAATAAAGCCAGGAGAGCCAGTGCAGGGATTGGAAATCGAAAACCAAATCCTTTTTCCGCAGGCGGAGCGTGGCGCGATACGCGGAATCCGGCTGCTCCAGGGTGATGTAGGTGCTGATCAACCGGTTGCTGATGTCGTAATAATCCAGTTGGCGAAACAGATCACGCCAGGCCCCGGAGTACATCTCGTCGCGGGTGATGTGATGATTGAGCACCCCGCCGAATTCCTTTTCAAACAATGCCAGCGCCTTGCGCAACGGGCCCACGGCTTTGGTCAAGCCGCTGTGCTCCTCGGCTTTTTCAAAAAAATGATAGCCCTCGATTAAATAACCAACATAATAGGTGCTGTCCAGGTGTTTTGCCTGATTGGCGTTGCGATAAGCGTCCGCGGATTTATAATCAAAGCCGTAGCGCAGGCTGTCGATTTTCGCCCGGGCGCGTATTTGCTGAGGCTGTGATTGACCAAAGGCGTAAGACGTCAGCAGCAGTAAAATGCCCAACAGCAGCCGGGTTTTTAAATCGCCGGAGAATGTCTTTTTCTGTTCTTTCATTGTGCTTGAATTAATCAAAATTTGGCTAAAAAGTTCCGGTTTGCAGATAATCCCTTTTAGCCGCTGATTGACGCGGATGTCCGCGGGTTAGATGATTCTCTTTTTTTAATCTGTTAATATAAACCGCAACCGGCTTGCTTTAAAGCCTTTTTATTTCCGGCGAAATTTTTACGCGAATGCGCGCTTGTGACGGATTTCCGCGATGCCTTGCAAGACAACTACCGCGCATCGGGCAGCATCCTTCCGATTTTTTTTACATTACCGCCGTGATTGATTATATTTTCAAAAAAAATTGTGGCGACGGCAAAAATCCTCGTTTAAAAGGGCGGCTGCAAACTTGCCTGACCAACAACGATGATGACGCCGCCGCGGAAACAGAGGAGCGTTTTACCTACGATATTTACGGCAACGCGGTCAGCGGCGCCGTGACGGCCACGTTTGCCGCTTCGGTATCCAGCGCCGCC
>CAYVDX010000162.1:0-7509 GCA_964450485.1 uncultured Calditrichaceae bacterium | reverse complement strand
ATTATTTACAGGCGTGACAAATGTCACACTTGTTTACGGCAACAATATGTTACTTTACATATAAATACGTAACAACAGGATTTCCGGGGTGATTATTACGAAAAAGAGAATTTATTCTCATTTTTCTTGTTTGTGACATTTCATATATTCGGAATCATGTATCGTCTTATATTTCTTTCGATCGGTTAGAATCACTCCGTTCAAAGAAATAATGGTCTCCTCAAAAATTTATCCGGGTTTAATTGGCGAATCAGTTAATCGTGCTAATTATAATTCCGAAATAACAGGAGGTTCCCCGACTCTACAACAAAACCAAAGGGTTCGACAGCATAAGCTATGGATAAGCTACATATTTTAATTTATTGCAGTGATAATGGATTGGGCTGTACAAGCCGGGCGATAAATATCGCCACACAAATTTCCGAGAACGTAGAGAACTGCTCTATGTTGCTGTTAACGGACTTACCCATCATCGGGCGATTTAAATTTCCCCAAAATCTTGATTATGTGCATCTTCCGGGCATTATGCAAGACGATGATGAAAACTTTCAGGCCAGAAGCCTGAATATCGCCTTGAAAAACACTCTGACAATTAGGCGAAAAATTACCAAAAGTGCAATTAAAACTTTCAAGCCGGACATCATCATCATTGAAGGCAATCCCTCTGCCTTACCTGACGAGATGGAAAACACTTTTGGATTTGTCAAAGAACGCCTGCCCGACACAAAAGTCATTTGGGGATTGCCGGACATTATCGGCGCACCGCGGTTAATTGCTGACGAGTGGAAACAAAAAGGCATTCACGCCATGTTGGATCGAATTTGTGACGAAATTTGGGTGCATGGCGTCCAAAAAATCTTTGACCTGACAACCGAATATGATTTTCCCGCGACACTGGCGGAGAAAACGACTTATACCGGCTACATCCGCGCGCCTTATGTGGACCGGAGAAGGGTTGATAAAGATGAGTCCGAAATGAAACTTAAACGACCCTATGTTTTGGTAACGACCGGCAGCGGAACAGATGGATATACATTGATCGATACTTACCTGAAACTTTTGGAAAATTCAGGAGACGAAATTCCCTTTAACAGTGTCATTGTTACGGGACCATTAATGGAAACTTACCAGAAATATTTGCTAATGGAGCGCGCGGAAAATCTGCCAAATGTAATTTTCCATCGTTACTGTAAACATCTTCTCCAATACTTAAAATATGCCGAGCTTGTCATTAGCAACGGAGGATTTAACCAGCTTTGCGAGATTCTGTCTTATCGCAAACGCTCCATTTTAGTGCCAACTTCCGCGATGAACAATGAACATCACTATCGCGCACATATTTTCAATGAAATAGGACTGGCGGATACAATTCTTCCCCACATGTTAAGTCAAAAAACCTTAGGTGAAAAAATTCAAAAAATGTTACCTCGGCGTAACGGTTTTCATTTCAACTTTGACACAGTTGCGCAAGATGGGTTAGAAAAAATCGTGGAACGCATCCGGGTAATAAAAGCAAATCGCGCGCTGAATTTTCATCACACAAACGGCGTCGCAATCGCACAATAATGCTGCTTAATTTCTCATCGCGAACGGGTTGCAACCGATAGATTGATAAAGGAATATCAAACATGAAGCGTGTGACAGATACTCACACCAAGCTAAATGGAAAAGCCCATACAGCTGTTTCGATAAAAAAGTCAGCGAAGGTCAATTTTCAGTATCCCAGGGATCTCCGGGTGCTTATTTATTCCCAGGACGGGTACGGGCTGGGGCATTTGCGTCGAAATTTGAGCATCACGCTGCAAATCAAAAAGCTTTGCCCGTCGGCGTCAGTGCTGATCATTGTTGATTCGCCGGTTGCGCCGTTTTTTGAATTACCGCCATTGTGCGATTTCATTAAAATCCCCACGATGGTAAAGGTTGACTATGGCGTATGGCAATCAAACCGGCTGGATATGCATTCCAGTGAGTTGCTGCCGGTGCGAGCGGACATGATCCAAAACACCGCCCTAAGTTTTCAGCCGCATATCTTTTTGGTTGATCACATGCCGCAGGGTGCTTTGGGCGAGTTGGAAGAACCGATTAAAACGATTAAACAATTCAGCCCGCATACAAAAATGATTTTGGGTTTGCGGGATATTTTGGGCGCACCAGACGATATTTTTCGCCAGTGGTCGCTGGAAGGCGCTTATCGCATCACCGAACAATTTTATGACAAAGTGTTAATATATGGGAGTCCGGACATCTTCCATACCAGCTTACAATACAAATTCCCACGGCCGATTTTGGATAAAACCGTTTACTGCGGGTTTGTCTGCCGGGATGAATCGTCAAACGGTTTTTTCGATCCTCAATTGAAAGAACTCATTCCGCCGGCAAATATGCCCTTGATTTTGGCGACCGGCGGCGGCGGGCATGACGCCAGTAAATTTATGGACATTTTTTTAGACACGGCCAGCATTTTAAAGGAAAAAATCGACTTTAAAGCAGTGGTTTCAACCGGTCCCTTTATGAAAGAAGATCAAATCAGAGCGTTCCGTCGCAAAGCGAAACATTATCCGGTTACCGTGGAGTCATTGGGCAAAGACGCGATTCGTTTTTTGAAGCGGGCTGATCTGTTAATTTCGATGGCAGGCTATAACACAACCGGCGAGATTTTAAAATTTCGGAAAAATGCGATCATCATTCCCCGCCCCGGTCCAAGCGCGGAGCAGACCATCCGTACACGCATTTTAACGGAACGCAACCTGTTTAGCTCGATTCACCCGAATGATCTGACATCAAAAGCATTGGCGGAGATGATTCTCAAACGATTAAAAACCGGCAGCCCGATCAACGATGAAAATGTGCCAAACATGCAGGGCGCATACAATGCAGCGTTGATGTTATTGAATCTGGCGACCCTTCCACAACAACAGTAATTCAAATTTATTCTTGTTTTACGGACAATAAATTTTAACGGGAAAATAGCGCAAAGATCAAAAAAGGTTGAGAAAAAGACAAAGGTAAAACCTTGAAAATTATACAAAAAATCAACGCGTAAAAGATATACTCAATTTTATTTTTATTGTTATTTGAAATGTGAGTTCTACCCAAAGGATGCGCACTTTTTAAAGCTATCTTGGTGGATGCAATATGCACCAAGCGGGGCAAAACAAGCCAAGGAATATGTAGAGAATGAATAACAAAACGATTGCTTTTATTTTAAAGGGTTACCCGCGGCTTTCCGAGACTTTCATTCTGAACGAGATTCTCTTGCTTGAACAGCTTGGATTCAAACTGCATATTTTCGCAATGCGCAACCCCGGTGAATCAAAAATTCACGATGGCGTTCGCCGGGTCCGGGCAAAAGTAACCTACATTCCGGATGACTTTTGGGCACATTTTTTCGCCTTTATGACCAGTAACATCCGCCTTTTTGTAAAAAAACCAACCACGTTTTGGCCGGCTTTCCGATTCGCTTTTTGGCGGAGTATTTCCCGGTGGGATGCTTCGACAATTAAGCGATTCGCCCAGGCGGCTTATTTTGTCGATCGCGGTTTACCCGGAACCGGCATTGTGCATTTGCATTCGCATTTTAGCCACGACCCGACAACCATGACGTATTTTGCATCTAAATTAACCGGTTTAAAATATAGTTTTAGCGCCCATGCCAAAGACATTTATGCCCAGGATCCGAGTTTTCTGAAAATAAAAATTGACCAGGCGCGCTTTGTAGTAACGTGTACCGGTTTCAACAAAACGCATTTACAGCAACTCGCTCCCGCAAATGTGCCCGTTCACCGCTGTTACCACGGCATAAATCTGGATTTTTATTCTCCTTCCCCCAATAAAGCCCGGCAATCCCTTCCGCAAATCTTGTCGATTGGTCGTCTTGTGCCCAAAAAAGGATTTCCGGTGCTAATTCAGGCTTTGAATCTTTTAAAACAGAATGGGATTGATTTTCGCTGCACAATTGTGGGAAGCGGACCGCTGAAAAACGAATTGTCGGCGCTCATTGCGACCCTGGGGTTGGCGGAGGAAATTGATTTACGCACGGAAATGTCTCAGGATGAATTGTTTAAATATTATCAATCCGCAAATGTTTTTGCGCTGGCCAGCCAGGTTTTGGAAGATGGAGACCGCGATGGGATTCCCAATGTTATTGTCGAAGCAATGGCAATGAAAATCCCCATCGTGGCAACGCGTATTTCCGGGATACCGGAATGTGTCGATCACGACGTCAACGGCCTTTTGGTTGAACAAAAAAATCCGGCGGCATTTGCCAAAGCCCTGGAAAAGCTGCTCGTCAACACCGAATTAGCGGCGCAATTTGGCGCGGCTGCCAGGAAAAAAGTTGAAACACTCTTTGACGCAAGCCAAAATATAAAACTAATCGGGGACGCATTGAGCGGGGTATTGAATGGCAAATATTCATCATCCCCGGTGACAAAAGTTGCCGAAAGCATCGATTCAACAATGATAATTTGAGCGCTATTTTTTTGTGAAACAGGGACGATTTTTATCGAAACCGAAGCGGCGCACATTTCAAGAAGACTGAATCCAAGACACTGAAAACATTACAATAAAGAGGAGTAATTCAATGAGTACGGCCGTTCAAGTTCAGGCAGCCCCTAAAAGCACGGATAAGCCGATCAGCTTTGATTTTGCAACAGATTTTGAAACGATGAAAGCCCATTTTCATCCAATGATGTCCAAACAGTTTGGCGACAAAGTAGAAATCAAATCCATCGATATTGACGTCCTCCGCAGCCGCCAAAAGCGCTGCGTTCTGCGATATAAAATAAACGCTGTGACGCCAAACGATGAAGTGCAGTGGCGGGTCATTGGAAAAATTTATCGGGCAGAATCCGGGCAAAAGGGATTTGATAATATGGTGCAACTATGGAATAATGGTTTTTCCACGGAACGCACCGATCATATCGGCATGCCGGAGCCATTGGAATATAAGCCCAAAATACAGATGATGTTTCAGGAAGAAGTGCCCGGCGAAGCCCTCCGGGTACTGGTAAAAACCGCGCCGGACAAAAGATATTTTGATCAATTGGCGCGTGCTTTGGTAAAATTACAAAACTGTCCGATCAAGCCGAAAAGATTTTTTACGGTCAGGAATCACTTAATGCGCTGCCATCCCAAATACCCCTTTCTTTCCATGGCGTGCCCGGAACTCGAACCAAAGATAAACGCCATCGTTGACCGGGCCTTTGAGTTAGAAAAAGCGTTTGGAGATATCCAACTAACGCCTTTTCACGGCGACTTTCACATGGGTCAGGCGCATATTTTGAATGATGATATTTGGCTCATTGATTTTGACACACTCAGCTATGGCGATCCGGCCGCTGACGTCGGAAATATCCTGGTATTCCTGAAAGGTAAATTACACCGGCATCCTGAATACCGGGAATATATCGACACATTTTGGGACACATATTTTTCGTTGATGGACCCCAAAATAGCCGGGCGGGTGCCGCTTTATGAAGCATTGACCCATCTTCGCAGGGCTTGTAAAAGGTTGCGAATTCAAGACAAAGATTGGCGAAAAAAAACGACCGACATGATTGACAACGCCATTACAGCGTTGGATTCTATTAAAATTGCTAAAACATATTTTTCAAATTAATAATTCATTTACGATGTGGGGACATTCAGCCATGGTAAAAGATCAAGTTATTGGATTCAGCGGGCTTAAATTGGGGCAGCGTGTCAAGCTGAAGGGAAAAATTGATGAAACAGGCATCTTCACGGCTTTCGAGGTTTCGGTTAGAACCCATGAGGAAAATTCATCCATCGTTGGCCTGATCAAGGAAATCGATTATCAAAACCGGACAATGACCGTATTGAACCACAGCTTCAAAGTGCCTGAAAATATTGAAGTTGTAGATACAATCCACAGTGATTTGGACTTCAATCACCTGAAAAAAGACGCCATGGTGAAAATTAAAGTCCATTATACACCGCCGAATCATTTGGAACCTCTGTTAATAAAGATTCGAGAAACACTGGGATTTAATATTGACAAATTAAAAGGTGAAATCGAAGCCATCGACAGGGATAAGGGCTGTTTCCGGGTGCTTGGATTTGATATAAGACTAAATCCAAAAACAGTCATCGAATTACCCTAAAATTCTTTTGACCAAACAGAGCAACCAAAATTTATGATCGATCAAAAGTTGATTCATTTAAACGAAGCATTAAACGATGACGTGCTTTTGCGCACATTGCCCACGGCTTTAAACATTTCATCAAAAAGTCAACAGACTGATTTCTCGATCCGGCATCGAGTTTTGAAACATAAACCGGGCAAGCATTGCGTGATTGATTATTCGCTTGAACCGCGGCAAACCACGCGGCAAGGGGCGCGCGTCATCGGAAAGCTTTACCGGGATAATCGCGGCGAAACCAATTTTGAAAACCTCCGGTTGTTGTGGCGCGCTTCTTTTAACAACCGTACGAGGGAACGCAAACTTGGAATGCCGGAACCGCTGGCGTATCTCCCGGAATTGGGGATGATGATATTGAGTGTTGTACCCGGACGGGATCTGTATTCATTTAACGAAAACGATGATTTATCCGCGGCCGTAGAGCTTACGGCGGAAAACCTGGGCGTTTTGCACGGGTTACAAATTACCGTTGAAACCAAATCGTTTGATTATTTTTTTCAAAAACAGTGTCGTCCCGGTCCTGAGCAGGCGATAAAGGAATGCCCGGAATATGCGTCGCTGATTCGCGAAATTATGCAAGGCTTGCAGACCATCCGACAACTGAATGGCATTACCTGCCCGGTGCATGGCGACCTGAATTTGGGGCAGGTTTTCATCACAAGGGAACAGGCGTATTTTATTGATTTTGACGGGCTTTGCAAGTCTCATCCCGCCCTGGATGTTGCGAATTTTTTTGCCGCGGTCGAAACGCATTTTCCGCTGCAAAGCGCTAAACTGTTCAAAATTTTTATCGACGCATATTTAAGGCACCAGCCAGGGAAAATGCTAAACGGGCTTTCACATTACCGGGCGTATGCTTTTTTTCGCCGGGCGATGATAGATTTACGTAAAAAAGCGAATAAAAACTGGCGTGAAGATATGGGGAAACACCTCCGAATCGCGCACTCGCACCTTAACAATTCCGGAACTTTTTGACCCATTTTTCAAGAAATCTTCATTCCCCGATGGATGCAAACGGAGAACTGAATGGCGTTTTTCAACAATCTGCGCAAATTGCGTAAAATGAATAAAAAAGCCGGCGAAGAGCTGGATTTTAAAAAACTGTGGAAAATTTATCGCGTTTTTGGCCAGCATTACAAAAAATATTGGAAAATCATCGTCGCCAGCATTATAAGCTTGTTCGCGACGATTGGCGTGATGGTTTTAAAACCGTGGCCGCTCAAGCTCATTTTGGATCATTTAATTCTCGAAAAACCGCTGCCGGAATTTGCCGCTTTTTTACGTCCCATTGTGGAAAGCCATCCGCGCGTTGTTTTGCCGGGGCTGGCTATTTCCATTGTTGTGCTTT
>CAYVDX010000161.1:0-7579 GCA_964450485.1 uncultured Calditrichaceae bacterium | reverse complement strand
AGAAACATCCTTGTTTCTAAATCGGGATGAAATCTTCCCGGATTTCAAGGAGTTGGCCGACGAGCACGGGCTTTACTGGTACCACTACGGCGCGCGCTTTTATGACCCGCAGCTTGGCAAATGGCACAGCATTGATCCGGCGGATGAGTTTTATAGCCCGTATGTGTATGTAGGGAATAATCCGGTTAACAATATTGATCTAGACGGCTCCAGTACTCAAACGGCAAAAGATGGAACCGTTTTAACAGTTTATGAGGATAATGATTTGGGAGTGTACAGACATAATGTTGGTGTTGATTTCCAAGGACCATTAAGATCGGACGATGGCACAAAAATGGGGGAAACAGAATATTGGGATGAATTTAGAGCACACGATAATGTTACGGGAGCTGTGCTTGAAAAGGTTCAAGAAGGAGCACGAATAATTTTCGATAGTCACTGGGAAGCAGCAATTACAGAATTGAATTCGTATGCTAAACATATGGATTTAATAGAAATAAAAAATGAGTCTAAATCAAATCGAAAATTTGATATTAAAGGAGATAAATTTTATGCTCCTTATGGCTCCGGAACGGGTAGATTGTTGAACGGTAGATATGCTAGTGCAAGATCCGCCGGGAATTTCTTAGCTGGTTTAAATGCAAGAACTGGTTCTTATATGGGTTATAGATTAGATTTGACCACATATCTAAAATTAGCTGGTGCCTATCATGCATTAGGTGCTCTGAATAACAATACCGCGATACAAATAATTACTTTTGGAAAATCGTATGGGCCTGTTCCATATTATGGTGAAATAGAATATGCAGGAAGAAGAATAATTGAGGGATGGAATACAAAAAAGTAGATAGCTAATACACAATTAAGAGGCCTAAAATGAGCATTAAATATGTTTTGGGGGTTACTGCTGTTTGTCTTTTGGCGTACTATATATTTCATTTTCTAAATGCATCTTTTTTAGAAAGCGATTTTAAAGTTATTGATTTATATTCACCAGCTTCAAAAGAAAAAATATACTTAAAAAAGGAAAGTCGCGGTCTAAATTACACTGTAGCCGTTATTTCAACTTCACCCAAGAAGGGATTTACACCAAACCCTGATCAAGAGTATGTTTTTTCGGCTGATGATGCAAAATTTTATTACAAATTACAAAATGATACCTTGTTTGTCTATACATACATCTTTCGGAAACCCCAGATAATTTTCCATCTAAGATTCATGTAGAACAAATTGAACTTAGTAGTAAAGACGCTATAACATACGCCAAAAATTTTAGACAAATGGATTTGAAAATGTTTTAATTATCCGTCGTAGGGTTAAGAATGGCGCGTTTGAGATTGGGAAGGCGGGTTAAAACCTCCAGAGAATATTGCTTTCCGTTTTTTAGGTATTCAAGCCGGATGCGAACGGCTTGCACGATGCGGCATAACAATATCTCATCAATGTATCCGGAAAAATTTATCGCCGCCGGATGCCTGCTTTATACTTCTCCAACGAAGCAAAATAAAACCACATAAAATATTTCGATGACGGTAAGATGAAAAAGCGGGTTTGTGATGTGTTGTTGATTCTACCATTAATTTGAAAAAGCATCGGGACCGGCTAAAAAGCGCCGGTCCCGACGATAGGGTTTTTAGAAGGCAAAGTTTAGACGCGCCATGGCCATCCGGCCGATTTTCGGAGCGCCAACGAACTCGCGATGCTTATTATCCAGCAAATTTTGCACGGAAACATCAACTCGCAAACCCGGTGCGATATTATAAAGATCGTAACCAATATTCACATCCAGCAGAAAAAAATCATCCACGCCGGGGAGTGTGACCGGGTCGTCATTAAAGGGCGCCGGACGTCCGCCGATGTAAGGGCCGGAAAACACCGGAAAGCCCTGCACATAGCGACCGGAGGCGCCAAAGGCAATTCCTTTCGGTTGATCGTAGGAAAACCCGCCTTTTGCCTTGAACTTGGGGGCGTTCAAGGCTAATGCCAGACTGGTATTGGCCTCATCCAAATCTTTATTGTTGAAAAAGTCATCGCTAACGATTGAGATGTTGCCAAAAAAGTTGAGTTTTTCATTGGCAAGATATTGCATGGTGGCATCAATTCCCCAATAAGAAACATTGCCAAAGTTTCGATAAGCCAGCATCAGTTCGGGCACTTGCCCGGGGCCAAGATCATTTTCTGCTGGTGCAACAATCGCGATTGGTGTAGACGGATCTGGCAATTGATCCGCGCCAAACCCTGCTAACAGCGCCGCGACTGATTCCGGAGTTTGGTTAACGGAATTTAATGCCGCCAACAGTGCTTCGTTATTTGCGATACCTTCAGCAATGGCAGCCTGGAGATCAGCCGTCAGCGTTGGCACGAAAACCAATGGTGTTTCCATGGTGAGCGGACCGACAAAATCTTTCTTATTGGTATAATATCCATCTATTGCCAGCAAGAATTTGTTTTCAATAATGCCTTTATATCCCACTTCAAATGTCTGGGTGATGGTATGTGTTAGCGCGTTAATATCGGTCAAATCGCTAACAAATGTTGGTGCACCTCCGGTAAGACTTGGAATGCCTAAAGCGCCTTTAGAAAAACCACTGACTTTTGTCGCAGGCTGGGTAGGATCCGCGGGATTTGGATTCAATAAAGCAACTAAGAGCTGTATAGTTGACAACGGAAGATCCAACCCGGCATTTTGCAGTAATGCCTGCAATTGGGCGGTCGGCGTTGCGGCGATTCCTGCGTAGAGTTGTCCATAAATGGCGTCCAATGGCAAACCGATCGGCGTATCCGCGCCGAGCGTTGCCGGGTTCAGGCTGCGGGCAATCAAATCCGATCCGGCAAATGCCGCAAAATCCGGGTTTCTGCGCCATTTAAAACCGTCTTGAGAGCCGCGTCCACGCACTGTAATGAGACCGCCAACTTGCGCGGCGACAATATCGAGAAAGAGAGAATTCGTCCCCGGCAGTGAAAATGCGCGGTTGTATGTCGCCCGGAGTGAACTGCCCGGCGTGGGTTTTAAAACCAATGCAACCCGAGGCGAAACCTGGAAGGTTTGGATGATATTATCATAATCGCCGCGCAGGGCAACTGTCAGGTCAAGGTGGGGAGAAAGCCGGGTTAATGATTGAGCATACCCCCCGATTTGGGAGATGTTGTCATCGTTTTCATTGCGCCCGTAAATGGTGCCTTCGGTATTGGGGCGTACTTGTTCAAAATCAGCGCCGATGATGAGATTTTGTTTATCCGAGACGTCGAATTCATATTGAGACTGGACATTGATTTGAACGCCTTTATCAATTGTATTTACCCCGGTGCCATAGGGAAATGAATCGCCCGCGTCGTTTTTGTTCAGGTATGCCTGGGCAAAAAAACCGCCGGATTGCAAGCGCATTTGACCGTAAATGTATTTAAATTTGTCTGCCTGCAGCGTTCCGATCCCGGATAATACCACCGCGCTAAACTGGGAAAAGCCGCCGTTTGCCGTCAGCGTTGTGTTGTCATTGAGTCGAAATTGCAGCAGCCCGTTGATATTCACTTTTTCATAATCGTAATTGCGGTTGATGCCAGCCGCGTCGTTCGCTAATTGGGCGTTATCGATTGGATCATTGGGATCCAGTTTCCAGTCGTCTGCCTGGGCATATTGGCCGGTAATTTTGTATCCCACTTTTTCGCTAAACAAACCGGCCTGGCGGAATGACCCAAAAAAGGAAGCGCGCTCGCCCCCGCCGACGGAAACAGATGTGCCGGGAAAATCAAACGGGTTTTTGGTGATATAATGAATCACGCCGGCGTCAACACCCGCGCCGTACAATGCGGAGCCGGGTCCCCGGACCACTTCAACGCGGTCGATATCAATCGCCATGTTCGGCATGATGGAATGAACGTTCACCGCCAACGCCGGCGCGGCTGCCTGCCGGTAATCCGTTAAAACATAGGCCGCTCCGGAAAAGGCGTTGTTAAATCCCCGCAGCACAACCTCGCGGCGATCCACGCCGGTTTGAGAGACGTCCACGCCGGTTGTGTTACGCAATACGCTGACCGAGCTTGGACCAACAGCTGTGCGGATTTCCGCGGCGTCAAGCACCGATACCGAAGCAGGCGCGTCCAGGGTTTTCTCCGGCCGCCGCGACGCGCTGATGGTCACCGCATTTAGCCCGACGCCCGTTGGAGCAAGCGCGGCATTTACAGTGGTTCTCTCACCCGCTTTTACGCTAATCTGTGTTAAAGTTGCATCACTGTAACCAACATAGGATACGATTAATGTATAAGTGCCCGCCGGCACACGGCTGATTGAGTACAGACCGTCGGCGTCCGTCGCTCCGCCAAGCGAGGTTCCTTCTAAATAAACATTAGCGCCAATCAGTATCTCACCGGTGATTTCATCGGTTATTTTTCCGGCAATCGTTCCTTCCTGCGCCAACAACGTTAGCGTCATGCTTAATAATATTGCCAAAATCAAAATTAATCGTCGCTGCATTATATCCTCCACTAATGTTAATGAAAAAATGTTTAGGTCGTTAAAATTTCACAAGACTTTGTGATCTGTTCATGGGGAAATAGTAATCATTGTTGGTGTAAATGGAGACTCTGAATCGAATGATTGCAACCCTCGCAAAGTATATTTGAGGAAAAATTATCCCAAATAAAGGAGTAACACTGTGATTTTACAACGAAAAAAGTTATTAATCAATTAATTTTTGTTCAAAATGATGACAATGGACTGTTTTTGCGGACTTTTCTAAAACGATTTTAAAAGCAAAAAGCCTTGTATTTGGCGAGATAGAAATAAAGCGGAGACCATTTGCTGATCTCCGCGTTGCAATATACTTAAAAAAAATGCGTGCCGCTGCTGTTTAGTTTAGGATGGCCGCGCCGGCAAGCGTGCGTTTGCCCAACGGTTTTTTGGCGGTTTGCATGTACTCATCCAAAGTAAATGAATCAACCTGAATCGCATCTTCCCGCGCTGCCCGGGCGTTGGCAAGCAATTCCGCTTCTTCCCGCGAAATCAGACCGGATTCAACGGCTTGTTTTACCAGTTTGTCCGGTTTTGCTTTTTGCAGGCTCCCGGCTTTCACGGCTTTATAAAGCTTTTTCATAATCGGTTCGCTTTGGCTAACCAGGTCAAAGGCATTTTCCAATCGCCCGACGGCTTCGGTAATGTCAGCGGGCAGGTAAACGTCCGGGGTGATTCTGTCACGCTGTTTGCCGGGTGTTTGCAGAATGTGCGCAATTTTTCCGCCGATGTCATCAGAGGGCGCTTTGCTGATCACGTTTAGCCGCGACCAGACGGCAAAGGGGCCGCTAAAGGGAAAACCGATGTTTTGGTATAATTCGTCAAATGATTTTTGAATAATGGATAACCCGGTTTGCAGACTCCAGTTGACGAACGGCAAATCTTCCTTTAAGCGCCCTTCCGCTTCAAAACGCCGCAACACCGCCGTGCAGAGATAAAGCCAGGAAAAAATGTCTGCCAGCCGTCCGGTGATTTTTTCCTTGCGTTTCAAATTCCCGCCGTACATCCCCATCACGATATCGGAGAGCAGCGCAAAAGACGCCGACGCCCAGGATAATTTTTTGTAATATTTAGCCGTCGGCCCGCTCACCGGCGATCCGGCAACAGCGCCGCGTGTGATGCTCAACACCACGGTGCGAAAGAGGTTGCGCACCACGTGACCGATGTGCTTCCAAAACGCGTCGTCAAAGGCGTTGGTGTCTTTGTTCATCAGCGCGGTGATTTCTTTGTAGGCGTAGGGATGACAGCGAATGGCGCCCTGCCCAAAAACCATCAGCGTGCGAGTGAGAATATTTGCGCCTTCAACCGTAATGTTGATCGGCACGCCAATATATCCGTTTGAGATTAAATTACGCGGGCCGCGGGAGATGGCCGCGCCGCCTAACACGTCCATGCCATCAATGATCGCTTTACGCAAAATTTCCGTGAAATTGTATTTCGCCATTGCCGTGACAACCGCGGGTTTCGCGCCGCTGTCCAGCCCGCCGCAGGTGTACCGCCGGGCCGCTTCCAGCAAATACGCCGAACCGCCGATGCGCGCCAACGGCTCTTCAATCCCCTCGAATTTTCCGATGGACAGCCCGAATTGCTGACGAACTTTCGCGTACGCGCCGACAACCCGCGCGGCATATTTGGTTCCCCCGGTGGAGGACGCCGGCAATGAAATACCGCGTCCGACTGCCAGCGATTCCATCAACATCCGCCAGCCGTTGCCGGCCTGCGCCGGCCCGCCGATGATCGTATCGACGGAAACCACGACATCGTGTCCCTCCGTGGGGCAATTGTAAAAGGGGACGCCCAGCGGATCGTGGCGACGACCCATTACAACCCCGGTCGTTGAGGTTGGGATGAGCGCGCAGGTGATGCCCGGGAATTCGCCCTTGCCAAGCAGGTTTTCCGGGTCGCGCAACTTAAACGCCAGCCCGAGGATTGTTGAAATCGCCGCAAGCGTAATGTAGCGTTTTTTCCAATTCAACCGGAGATAAAGCTTGCCGTCATCCCCGCGGAAAACCACGCCGTTAGAGGTCATGGAACCGGCGTCCGAGCCCGCGCCGGGTTCGGTCAGGGCAAAACAGGGCACTTCTTCACCGCGCGCCAATCGCGGCAGGTAATAATTCTTCTGCGCTTCGGTGCCGTAATGCAGCAACAGCTCCGCCGGCCCCAGGGAATTCGGCACCATCACGGAGGTCGCCAGGGTGCCGCTGCGGCTGCTGAGCTTCGCAACAATGGCGCTGTTCGCCGAGGCGGAAAATCCCAGCCCATCGTATTTTTTGGGAATAATGATGCCCATAAAGCGTTCTTTTTTGATGTAAGTCCATACTTCCGGCGGTAAATCGCGGCGTTGAAAAACCTCCCAGTCATTGGTCATTTGGCACACTTTTTCGACCGGGCCGTTCATAAAAGCCTTTTCTTCTTCATTTAAATCGGGATACGCTTCGTTCATCAATTTTTTGAAGTCCGGCTTGCCGGAAAACAGCTCGCCGTCCACCCAGATCGTTCCGGCTTCGATGGCCGTTCGCTCGGTTTCGGAGATCACCGGTAAAAATTTCATTGCCGCCAACATTTTGATCAGCGGTGCGGTGAGCAGCATCCGTCGAATGGGCGTTACTCCAAAAAGCAAAGCGATTGCGCCGAGCACGACCCATCCCCAGGTCGGCACACCAAAACCGGCCAACAGGAGCGCGCTGATCACAATCCAGGTCCACAGCGATGCGCCGGTGTAGCCGAGAATTGTTGCGATCAGAATAATTCCAATCACGCTAACCCAGGGAGAAAGCTGCGTTAATACGCCAAAAATAGTTTCCATAAGTCACCTCTCAATTTGATAGTTATGGTTTAGTTCATCAAATTTTCAAAAATGCCCGTCGCGCCCATGCCGCCGCCAATGCACATCGTTACGATACCGTAACGAACATTTCGCCGTTTCATTTCGTGAAGCAATGTTGCGGTCAGTTTTGCGCCGGTACAGCCGAGGGGATGTCCCAGGGCAATCGCGCCGCCGTTTACATTCACGATTTCCGGGTCGATGCCCAATTCGCGAACAACGGCCAGCGATTGTGACGCAAACGCTTC
>CAYVDX010000160.1:0-7587 GCA_964450485.1 uncultured Calditrichaceae bacterium | reverse complement strand
TCACCGGTTTACGCCTTAAAGCCCCCTTCTCTTGCCAAGAGAAGGGGGGTGGAGGATGCGTTCTCATTCGTGTCATTAGAATGCAACAGCCCTGCCGCTCCCCGGGGGTGAGGGCGAGGTGAATGATTATAAAACATCTTAATTTAACATTGCCAAAACACCTTAAATCAATTATTTTGCGTAAACGACAGCTATCAAAATCCAAAATCAATTAAGAATTGCTTTTGAACATAAAATTTAACCCGCACACACATCCAAAGACTGCTGATAAAACCCGTATCGGCGTGGATTGTCTATCGCTTCCGGCACATTTTTCGGGCGCGGCAAATTATATTTATTATTTGACAATCCACTTGTTGAACGCGCCGCGCACCGTGCCGCTTACTATTTTTTGCAAACCGACGCATCGCTTGCTTTTTTTCGAACACTTAAGGCACGGCGACAAAATTGTCGCAATCCCCTTGAAAAACCGCGCCGCGCGGCTTTTCTTTTACGAATTTCGATTAAAACCGCGGCTGATCAAAGAAAAAATTGCGGTTTTTTACGCAACGCACTACCTGACGCCGCCCCGCGATCCGCGTTATTTGATCGTAAATACCTTTCACGACGCCGGTTTTGTGCTGTTCCCGCATTTTTACCCGTGGATCAAGCGGCTGTATTTTGGGCAGCGCATGGAAACGTTTTTGATGCGCGCGGACGTCATCTCCGCGGTTTCAAAAAGTACCGCGGTTTCGCTGGCGAAAACATTTCCGGCGCAGGCGCATAAAATCAAAACGGTTTATTCCGGCGTCGATCATTTTTCCGAAGCGGCTAAAACCGCTCTGCCAATGCGCCGGGAGATTACCGCCCGTCCGTTTATTTTGACGGTGAACACCCTGGAAAGCCGCAAGAACATCCCCTTTATCATAATGGTTTTTAACGAACTTAAAGCGCGTTTTAAAATACCCCACAAATTGGTCATTGTCGGACATCCGGCCAACGGCTACCGGAAAATTTTGAAGGCCATGCAAGAATCTTCTTTTAAAAATGAAATAATTTTGACAAATTTCGTCTCCACGGGTGAACTTATCGCAAGTTATCAACAATGCGATTTTTTTATCAGCGCGTCAATTTACGAGGGGTTTGGTTTTACGCCGTTTGAGGCGATTTTTTTCGAGCGGCCGGTGTTTCTCTATCAAAACAATGCCGTTGCGGAACTGTTGGGCGATCATCCCTATATTTTCAATCATTTTGACGCGACGATTTGGGCAGAACGCATTTGGCATGAACGCTGCGGCGGATTCAAAAACAAAATTAAATTTGCACGCATTGCGCATTTAACCTGGCAAAACACGGCGTCGCAACTATTAAAAATATGCACCGAACGGATGACCGCGGGGGAAGAAAAGCTTGTTAGTTAAAGAAATTTTAGCGACCGTAAACTTAGCGCACCAATTTGACAGCGCGTTTACATCCGAGCAGGTTTATCGCTATTTACGGGTGAAAACTTCGAGAGAATTTTTTGACAAAACACTGGCGCAATTGCAGACTGAAAATCAAATTTTTGAAAAACACAACGCCTTGTTTACAAAAAACTTATGCGAAATTTACCAACAAAAAAAACGATGGAGTCGGGCTCTTTTTTCGCGGCATCGTCCGTTGCTTTGGCTGCTGTCGCGAATGCCCTGGGTGAACTACATTTCCCTGACCGGCGCAAATGCCTTTGAATCCTGCCAACGCCGCGACGACATCGATCTGTTTTTGATCACAGCTAAAGACCGGCTGTGGATTTGTTACACGTTGTTAGTCATCTTTAGCAAAATATTTCGCAAACGCAGCGTTTTGTGCCTCAATTATCTGGTCGATGAAAATAATTTGCGCATCGCACAGTGCAATTATTTCACCGCTGTGCAAATTTTGCAGATGTTGCCGCTTTGTCAAAATGATCTCGGCGAGCAACTCATCCGGCAAAACGACTGGATTTTTGACTTTTTGCCCAACGCCCAACCGCGTTTATTTTTAGATCAATTTTACACGGTAAAAAACGGCAAATACCGCGCTTCGGCAAACCGCAACGGTTTTTTAGGGCGGTTGAATCGCTGGATTTTTCGCAACTACGCCGTCCGGCTGCGACGGAAATATCCCGAAAAAATCGGCAGCGGCATCGTGCTGCAAAGCGGGATTGCCAAGCTCAATTCAATTGATCACCAGGATATTTACGAAACATTTTATCGCCAAATTGACGCGGAACTGGCGCATTTGCAATGTTTGAGCGAGGCGAAACGGGACGCATGAAAGTACTCATCAGCCATTCCTATTTTTTACATCGCGACGCCAAGGCGCTGGGCGAGGCGCGCCCGTATCCGCCGCTGGCCTCCATTACCCTGGCCGCCTGGCTAAAACAGGAACTGGGCGTCGAGGCAGAATTTTACGACGCGATGTTCGATCGCAGTGTGGACGGGTTGGTTCATGCAATCGAGCAAATGCAGCCGGATGTGTTCATCCTTTACGATGATGATTTCAATTACCTGACCAAAATGTGCCTGAGCAACATGCGCGAGGCCGTTTTTGAAGCGTTGCGCCGCGCGCCGAAAACCGGTCTGTTCATCGCCCACGGCTCGGACGCCTCGGACGAAGCAGCGCAATATTTGCGGGCCGGATTTGACGTCGTCGCCCATCGCAATGCGGAATTGACCATCGTGAAAATACTGAGGGAGTTTCGGGAAAATTGTTCGCCGACGGCGTTCAAAAACCGCGACGGCGTTTCGTTTTTGGAAAACGGCGCGCTGGTGCAAAAGCCGCAAATCCGCCGCAATCTGCCCATGGAAAACATGCCGTTTCCGGCGTGGGAAAAAATCGATTTGTCGCCCTATCGCGAAATGTGGCAAAAGACCCACGGCTATTTTTCGCTGAATATTTCCACCTCGCACGGCTGCCCCTATCGCTGCAACTGGTGCGCAAAACCGTTGTACGGGCGCACCTACAAAGCGATTTCGCCGCAGCGCGCGGCCCGGGAATTTCAATTTTTAAAGGAACGCCTCGGCGCGGACGAAGTGTGGATCACCGACGATATTTTTGGACTTAAGCCGGGCTGGCTAAGCGAATTCGCCGACGAAATTTCGCGGCGGAACGCGAAAATTCCCTACAAATGCCAAAATCGCGCGGATTTGATCAGCGATGAAAAAGCCGCGGATTTGGCGCGTTCCGGCTGCCGGGAAGTGTGGCTGGGCGTGGAGTCCGGCTCGCAAAAAATTCTCGACGCCATGGATAAAGATGAGACTATCGCGACGATCAGAACGGCGAATCGCTTGCTGAAAAAACACGGCGTCGCAGTGGGATTTTTTCTGCAATACGGGTACACCGGCGAGGATTTCGGCGATATTCGCAAAACCCTGCGGTTGCTGCGGGAGTGTTTGCCGGAACACATCGGCATTTCCGTGTCGTATCCGCTGAAGGACACGGTGTTTTACCAACAGGTCGCCGCGCAGATGGGCGAAAAGAAAAATTGGCGGGACAGCGGCGATCTGGCAATGATGTTCACCGGGAAATATCACCCGGATTTTTACCGGGCGCTGCATCAATTTACCCATCACTATTTTGGATTTGTGTCGCTGCGCCGACCGCAACCGCTCAAAAATCGACTGCGACGCATTGCCGCGCAATCCCGGCACATTCCCGGCATGATCAAATACCGGCTTAAAATGCAAAAATTTTTGAATAAACAAAATCAATACTCGTGAATGAAATTAAAACAATGCGAAGCGTGATACGTGATACGTGATACGTAAATATCGGTTTTTTCACGAATTACGTATCACGCTTCATGCAATCAATTCGTTGTTTTTACTTATTTGCGGAGATTGATTTAATCCCCGGATTTGTTATGAAACTCATCCTCACCCACACCTATTTTTTGGAAGATGATCCGCAGGAACAGCGGGTGATGAAGCCGTATCCGCCGCTGGGATTGCTGTATTTATCGGCGTATCTCAAGCAGCACGGCGTGGATGTTCAGGTTTTTGACACAACATTTTCCAACTTTCCGGCATTGATCGAATACTTTGAGGCCGAACAGCCGGAGGTGCTGGGCATTCACTGCAACCTGCTCACCAAATTTAACGTGCTAAAATTAATCAGCTACTGCCGCAAAAAAGGGATAATTTCTATTCTCGGCGGGCCGGATGCTTCCACGCAAGTCGCGGAATTTCTGGATTACGGCGCGGATGTGATTATCTCCGGCGAGGGCGAAAAACCGCTGTTGGCCGTGCTGCATGCCCTGGCGTCGGGAACAAAAAATGCGCTGCACGACATTCCCAACGTGAGCTTTAAGGATGCGCGGGGAAACATCGTGCAAAATCCCCGGCAGGCCAGCCGCACGCAGTTGGATGAATATCCCTTCCCCGACCGGGAAGCGATTGATTTGGAAAAATATCTCTCCGCCTGGGAAACGCACCACGGGCAGCGTTCGCTGTCGCTGATCACGGCGCGGGGATGCGCGTTTACCTGTAAGTGGTGCAGTCACTCGGTTTACGGGCACACCCATCGCCGGCGCAAACCGGAAAAAGTGATTGAGGAAATTCAATGGCTGGCGGAAAAATATCGCCCCACGCACCTCTGGTTTGCCGACGATGTCTTCACGGTGAACAAACGCTGGCTGGCAAAATTTCAGCAATTGATGGATGCGGCAAAGCTGCATTTTCCCTTCGAGTGCATTGCCCGGGCCGATAAAATTGACCCGGAAATCGTGCAAATGTTGAAATCGCTGGGCTGCTATCGCGTCTGGTTTGGGGCGGAATCCGGCAGCCAGCGCATTTTGGACGCCATGTCTCGCGGCGTGACCAAAGCGCAAATCCGCGACGCCACAAATTGGTGCCGGCGGCAAGGCATTCAGGCCGGCTATTTCGTGATGTTCGGTTATCCCGGCGAGGAACTGGCGGATATCGCGGAAACCATCGCCTTTGTGCGCGACCGGCAGCCGGATGTGTATCTCACCACTGTGGCCTATCCCCTGCGCGGGACGCAATTGTATGATGAAATCCGTGGGCAAATCATTGCCAAAACCGGCTGGGAATCGCATTTGCAGCGCGAACTGGATATCAAACAGCGCTTTTCGCACGAATTGTATCAATTTGCCATCAAAAAGCTGGCCAGCGAATACCGACGCAAACAGTTGCGCGACGCCGGGGGATTGAGCGCAAAACGATTTTTCCACGCCGCCCGCTCGCGCTACTGCGATTTCAAAATAAAAAAATTGGGGCATTTGCGATCGTGAAAATTTTGATTCATCGCGATAAAAAACGAATAAAAATATTGAATTCAGATTTTCCTTGAAAATACCACACATTGTATATACATTAAAACATGGAATACGAATGGGACGAACGGAAATCGAAAGCGAATTTTGCGAAACATAACGTTCAATTTTCTGACGCGCCTGAATTCATTTGGGAAACTGCCATTGAAACTTATGATGACAGATCGGATTATGGCGAAGACCGCTGGATCGCTTTAGGTTTTATCCGGGAGAACCTTTATGTTCTTGTTTATACGCTTCGGCGGGATAAAATACGTATTATTAGTTTAAGAAAAGCCACAAAAAGAGAAAGACGATTCTATGAAACAAAAGCCTGAAGAAATTTTACAGGTAGATTGGGATGCTGTTGATTCGCCGGAATTGCCGGACGAAATATTACTTCGCATGACGCCTGTACGAAAAAATCACCCGGAAATTCCCCGCAAAGTTCGCGGCCCTCAGAAAAGACTCCGCAAAATTCCGGTTTCAATACGCTTAAGCCCTGAAGTGATTGATTATTTTAAATCCGAAGGCAAAGGGTGGCAGACCAGGATTGATAAAATACTTCATGAATATGTAAAATCCCACCAATCCGTTTCATGAGAATTGACACGGAACTACCTGACAATATAAAAGCGCTTGCCGCGATTATCGCGATTACCAGGTATTTGTAATGGCTGGCAGTGAAGCAATTGCACAGGTGAAACGCAGCGTTATGAATAGAACTCTCCAAATATTTGATCAATACGCCAACAGCTACGAAGAGAAATTCAATCAAAATCCATTGGGAAAATACCAGCGCGCGCGGGTGCAGGCGGAAATTGCTTCTTTTCTTTCATCCGCGGGGCATATTCTCGATGTGGGCTGCGGGCCCGGCTCGGATTTTGAATTTTACCGGCAGCTAAATCTCACGGTTGACGCCATTGATATTTCCGGGGAAATGTGCAAATTGGCGCGGCAAAAAGCGGCGCGGTTGAAGCTGAATGCCGGCGTCAAAAAAGTTGCGCTGCGGGATTTTCATCCGGGTAAACGATACGACGCGATTATCCTGAACTTTGGCGTGGCAAATGCGCTGGCCAATCTGCCGGAGATACTGGAAAAACTTGATGGGATGCTGGCAAAAAATGGAGTGTTGATCATTGTCGCGATGCCGCCGTTTCAGCTTTTCGCTGCGTTGGAGGCGCTGTTCATAGGGCGTTTGCGCTCGCTGGGGCGACGGGTTTTCCAACACCGGGCAACGCTGGAAAACGGATTTGATATTTACTATTATCGCCGCCGCGATTTTACCCAATGTTTTCGATTGATCAGGCGGATTCATTTGGCGCATTTGCTGCCCACGCCGGATCAATACCAGCGATCCGGCCTTGCAAAAAGGCTGTTCAAACTGTTGCTGCCGCTGGATCGCGCCACGGCGAAGCTCGCGCCGGATTTTTGGGGCGGGGATCATGTTTGTTATGTTTTGCGAAAGAAAACATTGGGGGTTTCCGAAACCTCCCGGGTGATAAACCCCAACACTGCTTGTTTCCGCCGCACAATATTTGTATATTTCCAGCCATTTATTGCAAAAGCAAACTGATTTTAAACCAAAGGAACGTATGATGTCGGAACAAATCCTGCAAGAATACAAGCAAATCCTTGATGTGAACGGCGATATCGACTCCCAGGAAACCCGGGAATGGCTTGAGGCGCTGGAAGAAGTCATCAAATTTCACGGCAAGGAGCGGGCAACTTTTCTGCTGCACAAGCTGATGGAACGCGGGTACAATGAAGGGTTGCACCTGCCTTTTTTTGCCAACACCCCGTTTATCAATACCATTTCCCGGGAACAAGAACCGCCCTACCCCGGCGACCGGGACGTGGAACGCCGCATCAAAAGCATCATTCGCTGGAATGCCATGGCCATGGTCACCCGTGCGAACAAGCAGTTTCCCGGTCTCGGGGGGCACATTTCAACGTTTTCTTCTTCAGCAACCCTTTACGAAGTCGGTTTTAATCATTTTTTCAAGGGCAAAGGAGAAAATTTTGAAGGGGATTTGGTGTACATGCAAGGACACGGCTCCCCGGGAATTTATGCCCGCGCCTTTGTGGAAGGCCGCCTGGATGTGCCGCATCTGGAAGCGTTCCGGCGCGAGCTTGAAACCGGCGGCGGTCTTTCTTCATACCCGCATCCCTGGCTGATGCCGGACTTTTGGGAGTTCCCCACGGTTTCCATGGGTTTGGCCCCGATTTCCGCCATTTATCAAGCCCGTTTTTCTCAATATTTGCATGACCGCGGCATCAAGGATACCAGCAATCAGCATATTTGGACATTTTTG
>CAYVDX010000159.1:0-7609 GCA_964450485.1 uncultured Calditrichaceae bacterium | reverse complement strand
TGGCTGTGGCATATTCCGCAACGCGAAAAAACCAGTATCGGCATGGTGCTCCCGCAAAAAAAAATGAAAGAAATCAAATCTTCCGACGAAGCGCTCGAAAAATACTATCGCCGTAAATGCTATGAAATTCCATATATGAATCAGCTATTGGAGAATGCGCAATATTGTGAAGGAAGCTTTCACATTATTCGCAATTATTCTTACCGCCCTGTTCAGTTGACTGGTCCCGGCTTTTTTCTGATCGGCGATGCGGCGGCATTTGTTGACCCGATCTTTTCGCTCGGCATCGTGATGGCAATGTATTCAGCCTATTTAGCCGCCTGGGCAATTGACCGTTCCCTTAAAAACCCGGAGCGCACGGAAGTCAATCAAAAAATATTTGTGAAACAATTCAGCGCGCGGGTTGAAGCGGCGCGGGCATTGGCATTGCCCCGCTATGGCTTGACAGACGACGAAAACCTGAAGGTAAAAACCTCTATTCAATTTGAAACATCGCTAGAACAGGAACTGATGTATGTGGTTTCAACGCTGACAACCCGGTCGGAAAACTTCAGGGAAATGTCGCGCAACGTTGAGGGGCCACAAATTACCTCGGACAAATATCGCGTGTTGGAAAAAATTGCATTCTGAAATGATCCGAAAGCATAAAATCTTTTATTAACAGGACTTTTAAATGAACAATAATGATTACCGGATTACCCGTCATCCCATCTTAATCGGGGCGCTTATTGTTTGGGCCGGTTGGTTGGTTTTAATGATTTCCGGTGATCACTGGCGCTTTTTTAAAACAGACTGGTTTATGTCCGTCACCATGGCGTTTGGCTCATTTATCGCCGGGGCCACCAGCGAAGGCGGCGGGGCTGTTGCCTTCCCGGTAATGACCCTGTTGTTTGGCATAAAGCCGCATATCGCGCGTGATTTTTCACTAATGATACAGTCTGTCGGCATGATGGCAGCTACATTCACGATCATTTGTTTGAAAATACCGGTCGAATGGCGCGCAATCCTCTACGCCGGGATCGGCGGCGTCATCGGCGTGGCAATTGGGATAGATGTCATTTCTCCCCTGATGTCGCCGGCATACACCAAAATATTTTTTACCAGCACCTGGCTGAGCTTTGCGGCTGCGCTTTATTGGATCAATCGCTATCACGACCGGGAGGTGCATATTGCCATCGCCAACTTCGCGCCGAAGCATATAATCGTATTGATCGTCATCGGGGTCATCGGGGGCGCTGTCAGCGGTATTACCGGCAGCGGGTTGGATATTGTTACTTTTTCACTGTTAGTGCTTAGTTATCGGATCAACGAAAAAATCGCAACGCCAACCTCTGTCGTTTTGATGGGAATGAATGCCTTAGCGGGATTTATTTGGAAAGAAGGCTTTAGCGGCGGCATGGCGGCAGACGCCTGGCAATATTGGTATGTGTGTATTCCGATTGTCGTTTTAGGCGCACCGGCCGGCGCCTGGTTTATCAAAAATCGCTCCCGGCTTTTTATTGCCGGTTTTTTATACTTTTCGGTAGTTGTTCAATACATTGCGGCATTGATCATTTTACCGATCAACAGCCGTCTGATCATTTTCAGCCTGAGCGTTCTGGCAATTGGCGTTTTGTTTTTCCATCAAATGTCCCGCTTTGGAGAACGTCGGCTGGTTTGGTTGAATAACAATAAATTAAATTCGGAATTGATTGCTGTCAAAAAACTAAAATAGCAACGAAAACAATGCGGAATAAGCTTTTTGAAATCAGTGATATTTACCATGCCGGTCATTGGATGTTCAGTCGGTTTGCTTATCAAATGCTGCCGGTAAATTTTTATCTGAAATACGCGCGACTAAAAGGACGCCTTAAATTTTACTTATCAAATCAACAAGATCTCATCAAAAAAAATCTCATGAAATTTCTCGGAAACATTTATTCCGAAGAACAAATTGACTCCATTGCCCCGCGGCATTTTGAATTTTGCGAAAAAATGACGATTGCCCATAAACTCATCAATTTGGACCGGTTTACGCCGCCGGCAAACTGGCCGGTTCAGGGATCAGCCCATTTAGACAAGGCGCTTTCACGCGGCAAGGGCGTCATACTTGTTTCGGCGCACTTTGGCTATTATAAGCTCATTAAAAACATACTCATCAATAAAGGGTACAATGTCAAATTAGTGCGGGCAAGCGTCAGCAAAAATACAAAACGAGATCAAAAAACAATCAAAAATGCGTCGCGTTTTAAACAATATTTATACAAGCGGTTTTATACACCGCTTGCGCTTCCCGATGAAAACGATCTGTTTGCAAATTTCAACATCCGCCCCTTAATGGAGGTGTTAAAAAAGAATGGCGTGTTAGTCATTATGGGCGACGCCCTGCATTCTTCGCAATTTGTTTATTTGCCGTTTTTAGGACAAACATACCCCTTCCCCCAGGGATATATGAGCCTGGCAATGATGACAGATGCAGCCATCCTGCCGGCATTTGTTCTGAACGCGGATAACGGTTCAACATTAAAACTTGTCATTGAAAGTCCGCTGGCGTTGCAAAAAAAAGGCGCTAACGGAAACGGACTTCAACACAATATCGAGCAATACGTCAGCGTTTATGAATCGTATGTAAAACGTCACCCCGATCAACTTAAAATTTGGCTAAAAGAAGATTGGTTTGAAAAACGACTTGCGCGTAGCAAAAAATCGATCAAAAAAAGATATTAAGTTCCAGGTTCATAAAATAGTGGATAAAATGCAAAAGAATCGAAATGCCGGGCAGGCATATCACTTTCCCCAGCTCGAAGAGATTTCGGACGGAAAAAAGCTGACGGCAAAATTGCGGCAGCACCTCAAAACGTATTCAGACGGAAAATTTGAAATCACAAAATCTCATCTTGAGCAGGTACGTTTCGATAAAGGTCGATGCCGGATTTTGTTAATGTCTGAAATGAAAGACTTCATTACCGGGGAAATCCATGAACAGCTTTATTTCGGCAGGCTTTTCCCCTCTCTTGAGTCGCTTGAGAATGCGCTGTCGCGGTTTACGGAAAAACGGGTGGAACCGGCTTATGGCCCGGCAGCGATAACGATTCCGGAATGGTCAATCCGGCTATGGGCGTACCCCAATGATCCCAACCTGCCCGGTCTGCCGCTATTAGCAGACGCTAATCGCGTTTTGAATCTCGTCAAAGCTAATCCGGTAAAATTCGGACTGAAATTTACACCGACGACGATTGAAGCGTCATTGGCAAAATTTGTCCCGGGACGACGTTGCAGCTACATTTATGACGTTTCAACAACTGGCCAGGCAGGACAAGCAGCCGATTCAGCGATGATTTTTGCAAAAGCGTATCGGAATGATGCGGATGCCTCATATTTTACGTCTATGAAATCCCTGTGGGAGAGCGAAGCAGTCCGTAATAAACGCTTTTTGGTTCCCGAACCCTATTTTTTCGATGAAAAGAACAACATTTTCTGGCAGGAAGCCTTAAGGGGAAAACCGTTGACGAAAATGATCCCCGGTGTTCAAAATGTATCGGAAATTTGCGCTGAAATCGGGCGCAAGCTTGCGTTTTTGCACAATACATCTCTTGATATCCCCGAAAAAATAACCGTCGAAACCATGCTTAAAGCGTTACAAAAGTCCGCGAAATCATTTGCCGCCGCGTTCCCGGAATACGGCGGACGCGGCAAATATTTGGCTAAAACGCTGGCTTCGCACGCCGACAGCGTTCAGCCGCTTCCCGCGAAAACACTGCATGCTTCCTTCAAAACCGGTCATATATTAATGACAGATGCGGGGATCGCTTTTATCGATTTGGATGGTCTTTGTTTGGGAACGCCGGGGCAGGATGTTGGGCGTTTTGCTGCTTATTTATATAAAATGCAGGCAGAAAATGCGCTCGCTGCCAAAACTGTTCGTCAGATAATTTCAGCGTTTGTCAGGGGATATAACTCAGCCGCTGTTACCACGCTTACCCGACAGCAAGTGGATTGGTTTATCGCAACACACCTGGTGATCAGCGAATTGTTTAAATCTGTCAAACGCCAACAAGGCGAAGCGATTGAAGTATTATTGGAAACGGCTGAATCCATTTGTTCCACATTTTCGGATGCAAACCATCCGCTTTCCACAGCCGAAAGCCACAGCAAAGGAGCACGCATGAGAATGGCGTCCGTTCGGGAGTCAAATGCCCGAAAAATTGAAGACGAAAAAATGCCGTACCTGGAAATTTTAACAGACCCGGAACGCGCTTGCGGTCTGTTCGAGAAAATATTTCACAGGGAATACCCCGATCGCAGGTTCAACATCACGCAATGCCAGTTTGGACAAGTTTATCACAAACCGGGCAAAAATTGCCGGATGAATTTTTATCTCACTGGCTTTGACGGTAACAATCAGTCTTTTGCGCAAATGTTTTTTGGAAAAATTACCAGCCGGAAAAAATCTGAAAAAGTCGCCGGCGCATCGCTTCCCGAAACATGGCCGGGCTGCGGTTTTTGGAAACCGGCCATCCATTTCCCGGAAATGAATCTGACCCTGTATGCGTTTCCTTACGACCCCAAAATGGTGTATTTAGGCCAACTTTTTGAAGCGGATGAACTCCGGCGACGCGTCGAAAAAAACCTTGCCGGTTTTGATTTGAAACCGCCGTGGCAATGTGTTTCCGTAAAACCTCACATTGTCAAATATCGCAGCGGTAAAAATTGTACCCTGCGCCATGAAGCTGAATTTGCAACACCGGATGGGCAAAAACGCCAATATGATTTTTATAGCAAAACATATAATTCTGAGCGAAGCCGTTATGTTTATACAGCCATTGAACGCGTTTACGAAAGCCCGTCATGCCGTGCCGGGCGGATCAATATTCCCCGCCCCATCGCATACCTCGAAGACGCCAACACATACTGGCAGCGGGCATGGAAAGGCGTGACTTTCACCAGCCTGTTTAACCGGCGCGGCTGGTCAAAGCTGCCCGAATCCGGATTTCTGCCCAAAATTGCCGATCTTTTAGCGACATTACACCAGGTCGAAATTTCCGGCTTAACCGAGGGGCCAACCCCCGGCGATATTCTGGCAAATGCCAAAGGCGATATTGCCGACATTTTGCAATTTCTCCCTGAAAAGCAGGAAGAATTAACAATGCTTTTGCATCGCCTGGAAGGTGCAATGCCGGTTTTTAACGGCGATATGCAACAAACCACCATCCATGGCACTTTCAAAATCGCCCAGCTCCTTTGCCGGGATGATCAATTGGCGTTGGTGGATTTTGACTCCATTGCGTTGGGAGATCCGGTGTACGATGTGGCTGAATTTTTAACATCTGTCGTCTTTTTGCGATCCACGGCTGGCCTATCTGCCGAAACGGCGGAAAAAAGTGTCGGAATATTTTTAAACGCATACCGGGAACAAACTGCCTGGCAGTGTAGCCGCCAGAAAATCGCCTGGTATATGATACCCTTGCTGCTTGCAAAAATACACGCTGCGTTAAAACGTCCCCAGTCGAATATTTCTGAAAATATGAGAATTGCTTTTGACATTATCCGGGAATCGGTATCTCATATATAAACAAAATCACCGGGATCGCACGACCGCCGTGGTTAAAATAAACGGGAAAAGTTTATATGAAAATTGATGTTGTATTTATTAGTCAGCAAGGTGAGTTGGAAGTGATGAGCGCATTATTAGCGGCGTCGCTCCGGCATCACTGTGGTGACAACCTGTACTTGCATGTCATCGAACCCATTCCTCAAAAAGAATACGGCATCGTCTCGCCACGGGTACGAAAATTTTTGGAAGGTTTCGGTGCAAAATGGTATCATTTTACAAACCCGATTTCCGATGATTATAAAATTTTTAATAAAATCAATGCCTTTAATATTGATCCAATTAGTGATAAAATCCTATTTTTAGATACAGACGTGGTGATTCGCAAACCCTTTGTCAACGCGCTTTCCTGTTACATGGATCGCCCCTTTGCGGCCATGAGCGCGGGCAAACAACGCTTTTCCGCGCGGGCAAGCGATTGGGAACCGGTTTATGGCCTGTTTGATCTTGACGTTCCCCAAATGCGCTGGCCGGTGCTCGACAGCCTGGAATGGGGTCCCCCCTACATCAATGCCGGCGTGATGTTGGCCGATGCATCGATCAATTTTTCCCCGTTATGGATCGAAACCTGCAAACGCATCCATTTTGAGGAAAGCCTGAATATTGTAAATCGTAACACTGTGCAAATCGGGCTGCCTGTGGCCTTGCACCGGGGCAATATTCCTTACGCCCTGTTAGACAAAAGATTTAATTTCGGATTAAGCAAGGGTTGGCGGGAGAACCCAAAGCTCCAATCGGATGAAGATGCCTTCATCATTCATTATTTTAAACCCAAAAACCTCACCCTCGATTTGGTGATTCACCGGGAAGTTCGGCAATTAGTCAAGCGGTATCATTTAGAAGACATTTTCGAGATGGCGCCCCGATGGAAAAAACTGCTGAAATCGTTTCACTCAGCAGAAGTTCGCCCAACCATTTCGATTCCCCGAACGCGGGTATCTTTATTTAACCCGAATGATTCGCAGGCATTTTTCCAAGCTGTTTCAACGCCCAACGGCAATCCGTTGAAAAAATCCGCGGAGGAAACGGAATCGAAGAAACACCCGGTTTTTATTACGAGTATTCCAGGCAGCGATACGGCATTCCTGAAGCGATGGTTTACAAAATGTGCTTTTCGCAATATCGATGTAAAAACCGGTCTAAACGCGACCGATGAAAATTCGTGGCAACTGTTAAATCGTTTGTCGGAACTTTCAAAAGCGTTTCCCAATGCGCTCACCTTCGTCATCGTCGAAAATCCATTTACAGCCATTGCCAATTGGATTTCTGCCCGGAAAGATATGCACACATTTTTTAGCGAACATGATATCGAGCGGCTTTCGGAAAAACAGCGAAACTATCTCACGACATTACAAAATCTGGACAATCCGGCAATGCAGCACGCCGGTTTGTGGTTGTATTTTGCGGAAATGATTTATGCGGAAATTTCCGGTTTGCATATTATCCGTTATGAAGACCTCATCGAAAATCCCTCCGCTGTGAAAGAATTTTTTGCCCAAAAGCTGGCCGCTTCCGGTCAGGAACTTCCGGAGATTCATGCGCCTGTTGGCCGGCAAACCGACGATGCAATTTTAAGCGATTGGGATAAAGAATGTATCCGAAAGATTTGCCAAACGGCCGCAACCCCGTTTGGTTATTATTTATTTGATGAACAAACACAAAAGGAAACAACAGAATGAAAGGTCCTTTCCCGATTTTTTGCCGCGGGCATTCCGGCGGCAGGCTGTTATGTGAAGCGTTTATTGAAAACGGTATTTGGATGGGGATCACAAACCCACGAACCAAGGACGATGTGGTATTTACGCAACGCAATCCCACCGTGCAACACCTGCTTGCAAAGGCATTTGAATACCCAAAGCTATCGGAAGATGAAAAAAAATCGGTACAACAGACCTTGCGCGATTTGGTAAAAGAATCTAAAAACAATTGTCCGGACCCGGAAAGCCGGATTGCTTATGGATGGAAACGGGGCGTCACCACTTTTTTAATAGAAATATTTATGGACGCTTATCCCGAATC
>CAYVDX010000158.1:0-7679 GCA_964450485.1 uncultured Calditrichaceae bacterium | reverse complement strand
AGCGTATCTCCTTGGAGGGCCATCCGGTAAAAGGGCAGGTTGGTAAACCGCGGATCTTTTACCCGCTGCACTCTGCCGGTCAGCAGGCTGATTCGGGTAATGCCCTGTTCGGTTGCGGCATAAAGGTCATCATTTAATATTGCCAGATCATACACCAGGTTGTTGGTGACGCCCTCACGGGTACTGTAATTTTTCCAGCGCTCGTTTCCGGCGTCGTAAAGGGTGACGCCAAACTCAGTCGCAAACCAGACCGAATCGCCATCGGCAAGAATGGAGAGCACGTTGTCGTTGGGCAAATGGCTGATGCGCCGCGCCTGAAAATAGAGCCATTCGGCGCTATCAAAGGGCCACAGCGCAATCGCTTTTGTGCCGCGATGCGGTTCGCCAATTCCCCCGAACCAGAGGTCGTCGCCCTGATATTCAATGGCACGCGGGGTAAAATCCGGCAGGCCCACGCGATAAAAATCCGCGCGCTGGGTGAAAAATTCTCCCTGGCCGATGCCAAATCCCTCCACTAAAAACCAAATCCGGTCGTAGCGATCCCTCAGGTAACCGGTAATTTGATATTCATCAAAGGTGATCTCATCCAACAAAACCCAATCATCCAAAATGCTGTACGCGCCGTTGGCAAAAAAAGTGGGTAAACTCAGCAGCGCATCCCGGGAAAAAAAGCGGTTTTTGGGCACGGAATCTGTGTTTCGAGGGGCGGCGTCATCGGTAGTATCTTCGCCGGGAAATTCGTAGGGCCAATAATTACTGTCCGATTTGCGCGTCCACTCTTCCGAGGCCGGGTTGAAAAATGCAACATCATTTGGCGTTTCCGCCCACAAAAAAGAGGTGTTTGGGTCATAAGTTAGGTTCACGATGGCGTTTTCGGGAAGCCCGTTGCTGGTGGTAAATGGATAATCCCAGTAATTATCAATGAATTGATAGCGCAAAATACCGCCGTCAAGGGTGCCGAAATAAATATAATAATCGCCGACAGCCATTTTTGAAAAGCGGTTCGACTTGGCATGACTGATCCAGTCATCAAGCGCATATTGCGCGCGGCGTTCTTTTTCCGTTGCAAAATTCGGCTTTCGGACAAGCTGCGCGAGGATTGCCGTTGAAAACAATAAAATAATGCTCGTTAAAAAAAGCGGATAATATCGTGGAAAGGTGATTTTTTTCATCAACTAAATTGTTTAATGTCGAATGTTTCGATGATTTAAGGAACGATTCTCAGTCCTGACGCATTTTTTCAAACCGGTATTTTTGGCATGGCGCCATCCCGGCACTCCGGGATCCATTCTTGGAGATTCCCGCTAAAAACATGCGGAAATGACAGCTTTTCGTTACAAAAAAGCTGGAAAATCCAAAAAATGTCCGGTACTGAAGGAACAATTATCGCAATTCTAAAAGTAAAAGCCAAATGAAAAATACAGAACTACTTTTTTTGCCTCAAATTTCACCCTTCACCCCTGACGAGAATACCGTCCATTTTGCCGAACCGCCTTTTCGAGCAATTGCAAAATGATCTCCCGGTTTGGGACATTGGAACGAAAGCGCAAATACACATGCGTATCCGTATATTCTTCGGTTTCGACAATGCCGCGGTCATAAATTTTGCCAAGCAGCCAGGAATGTTGCATGGGAATTTCCACAGTCGTTTCGACCAGGTTTTTTTCCATAAACCGGACCAGCGCTTTTTCCAGTTGTTCGGTGCGGATTTGCCGGGTTGCGCTGATGAAAATGCTATCGGGATACTGCCGTTTCAGCGCGATCAGTTGCATTTTTTCTTTTAGTTTATCAATTTTGTTGAATACCATCAATACGGGTTTTTCGTTTGCTCCGATTTCTTCCAGCACCTGGTTGACAGCTTTGATTTGCTCGGAAAACGAGGCGTGGCTGACGTCGATGACGTGGATTAACAGATCGGAATCGACGACTTCGTCCAACGTGCTTTTAAACGATTCGATGAGATGGTGCGGCAATTTGCGAATAAACCCGACCGTGTCGCTGAGCAGAATGGTGTGTTTATTGTCTAATTGAACTTTGCGAACCGTGGAATCGAGGGTGGCAAATAGTTGATCTTCCACGAACACATCCGCGCCGGTTAAAAGGTTCATGATGGTTGATTTTCCAACATTTGTGTAGCCGATCAGCGATGCGCGAAAGCGATGCTTGCGACCTTTGCGGCGGGTTTGACGCTGCCGGTCAATTTTTACCAGTTCCTTTTGCAGCGTATCGATGCGCCGACGAATCAGCCGCCGGTCGGTTTCCAACTGCGTTTCGCCGGGCCCTTTTGTGCCTACGCCGCCGACCTGCCGGGAAAGGTGAGTCCACTGACGGGTGAGTCGTGGGAGTAAGTATTGCAATTGAGCAAGTTCCACCTGCGTTTTCGCCGCGCGTGTGCGCGCGTGTTTGGCGAAAATATCCAAAATTAAGGTGCTGCGATCAATGATTTTTGAATCCAGCTTTTTTTCCAGGTTGCGCATTTGGGCAGGCGTCAAATCACTGTCAAAAATGACTGTGCCGGCGTTGTGCATTTTCACCATCATTTTTAATTCGTCCACCTTGCCCTTGCCCAAAAAATAGGCGGAATGAATTTGCCGGCGTTCCTGCACGACCCGGTCCATCACGGCCACGCCGGAGGTCGCGGCTAATTGCGCTAACTCGGACAAATTTTCTTCAATTTCCCAACGTTGGTTTCCGGGAAGCGCGATCCCCGCGATGACGGCATTTTCAGCAGATTGTGCGAATTCGTTTTCGTTCAAAAATGAATGTTCCTTTACGGTTCAACGAATGTTTCTTGCTTTGTTCCGGTTCGCGCGATGATCATTTCAATGATCAACAGAATAAACGCCGAAATCAGAAAATATTTCCATAATTCCTTGCCGAAGCGGTTGTTGCGCACGGCTTCAACCAGGTTATCAGCGGCGGTCAAAAATTTGGAATTCGGCAGAATGGTTTGCAAATCTTCCGCCGTGTAAAAATCCATTTGCGATTCTTCTTTCCAGGGATTGACAGACAACACGCCGAGCGTTTTAGCGTTGTTCCGCAGACGATAATTTCCCGGTATTTCAGTTTCAGGCAGTTCCAAAAATATGTTTGAACCGCGAAAGCGCGGGTTCAGGCGAACGTCCGCGCCGGAGCGACCCACCATTTTAAAATCAAACGGTGCTTCGAGATTGCTGAATTGCTGTTGAAAAATTTCGCCGCAACGAACCGACTGCCGGTCTTTGATCTTTCGCGTCCCGGCGTAATAAACCATGCGGTAAATCAGCGGCACCACAAACCCCTTTACTGGCAGTTGCGACCACGCCGGCGACAGCGGCGTCGTCAAAAAAAACAACGCGCCCTTGCCGGTGTTTGATTGCAGCAACAGCGGAGAGCGGTCGCTCAAATTCAACAAATTTTCAGCAGTGCCGGCCGGACGAATCCGGTAGCTGGCGTAAATTTCAATCGGGTTGATTTGACTGAGCGGATTTTCAAACAATCCTTCAAAAATCGGGTGTTTCCATTCCACATCTTTTAATGTCAGGAATTGATCCTTGTTGTTCGGGTCGCCGCGCAGTTCCGCCAACTTTCCAATCGAAAAATTATCGAAAAATCGGGCATATTGGGGAGTAATAATCTTGTCGCCGGGAATGACCAACGCGCCGCCGCCCCGCTCGATAAAGGATTTCAACCGCAGCACAAATGTCTCCGGCAATTGATTTAATCCTTCCACGATGAGCATGTCATAATCCATAAAATTGCGGCTGCTCCAGTTTGCGATCACCTCGGTTTGATAGTCAAAAATGCCGCGTTGATTGGCCGGCTGAATAATCAGCGGAATAAAACTTTCAAAATCCGCTGCGGGAATAATGTGCAGCGTTCTTATTTTGTTTGGAACGTAAAAGTTGAAATAGCGTCGGTTATCCTCCTGTATTGCATCGCTTTCCGTTTCAACGCGCCCCTGCACAAAGCCGTTTTCTGTGAGCGTCACCTGAAAGAGAACCTCCTTTTTCTGCCCCGGGGCGATGCTTACCTGTTGTTGCCCGACGCGATTTCCGTTCAAAATTATCGATGCAAGCGTGGTGATATTTTTCCGGGGATGATGATTGTGTAAATAGGTTTTGATTCGCAACTGTTGGTTTATTTCGATCAACCGGTTCACTACTTCAACACTGTCAATGGAAACGTTTTCCAAATTTTCATGGAAGATGGGAATATTAAAAATTTTGATGTTCTGAAAATCCGGTTGTTCCGGCAAATTCGCAAATTGGCCGCCCTGCAAGGCTGATTTTTGAAAATCGGACAGCACGTAAATTTCCCGGGAAGAATAAACCGAATTTTTCAGCAAGTCCAGCGCGGTTGCGAGACCGTTGTCGAGATCGCTTTTCAGGTAATTCGGCTGAATTTTTTGAAGCACGCGCTCCCAAACCGTTGCTTCATAATTTTCCTGTTTGATGATGATTTGCCGCGGTTTGCCGGTCTGAATGATGGAAATCCGGTCTCCGTTCTGAAAAACCGGTTCAATGGCGGAAAAGTTTTGGCGTAAATTTTCTAAAAGACTGCCGGTGAGACGCGCTTCATTTAGGGAAAGGCTGTTATCCAGCAAAATCACCGCTTCGATGGGGCCGCGTTCGCTGATCAAGCCGCCGCCGCTGCTATCCAGCGTCGGGCGGGCAAAGGCCGCTACCAGCAGCAAAATGATTGCCGTGCGGATAATCAGCAGCAGAATCTGACGTATCCGCAGGTTGCGCATTTGTTTCTTTTCAAGACGCTTTAAAAATTGGATCGTGCTAAAAGAAATGCGTTTAATTTTTCTGCGATTCAATAAATGAATCAAAAAAGGGATTACCGCGGCAGCCAGTGCGTACAATATCAGCGGATTTAAAAAACTCAGGTCATTCTCCTTTTCAAAATCGCCCTTCTCAAATGGAAGGGAAATATACAAAATTTTTCAGCACATTACGTAGTGAAAATTACGTCCGCGCCCATTTCTGAATTGTTATTAGCTTGACAATGTCAAATTTCAAGGGATTTCGACAGGATCAACAAGATATACATGACATTTCAAAAGAATGATCAACAAATCTTTAAATAATAATCCTGTTTAATCCTGTAAATCCTGTCAAAAAATCTAATTTAACATTGTCGAGTTAGTCTGTAGAATTCATCACTGAAAACAGTGAACAGATTGAAAATATTAAAGTTAAAAATGAAAAGCTATTGAGTACTTTTGAACATTAAATTTGATTAAAATCATTGATCTAGCTTCATAAAAAACATTTCAGTGGTTTCAGCCCCGGCGGTCCGGGGGTGGTTTATGAATTAATCAGGTTGGGAAAACAACATTAAACGCATTTACATTCCCAACGCTACCCAAAATTAATTACATCTCGCAAATAAAGAAATGTAGCACAACTTACGGCATCTAAAATTTAACCGTGCATATTTTTCCGATCTGCAATATTGCCCGGGAATTACGAAATCACGGAGGGATGCCTTGCTTTTTGATTTATCACTGGAATTTTGGTATATGCTGCCAATATCGATTCTCATTGCCACCGTTGCAATGACATCCGGGGTTGAAGGGGCGACATTTTTTACGCCGCTTTTTATTTTAGTTTTAGGATTGCCGCCGGAGATTGCCATCGGCGCCGGTTTGATTACGGAAGTATTCGGATTCGGCAGCGGTTTGTATGCCTATGCCAGAAAACGGCTGATTGATTACAAGCTAAGTTTCGCATTGCTGATGGTTACGATTCCCATGGCCATTTTTGGCGCATGGGTAGCGGGGTACATTTCTCCGGATTTTCTAAAAACAATTTTAGGAATGGGATTATTCGCGTTGGCGGTTACCTTTTTAAAAACACCCGAACCACAGAGAATCGTGCAATTGGATAAAGATATTGAGGCGGAATTTAATAAAAAAAAGGCGGAAACCTGCGTTAACACCGCTGACGGCGAACAAATATGCTACACCGTTTGCAACCGCGCCGAAGGCATGGCGATCTCCGGGGTGGGCGGGCTTTTTATCGGGATGATTTCCACCGGCCTGGGTGAATTAAATAGCTATTTTCTGCTTCAGCGCTGCAAAGTTCCCAGCAAGGTAGCCGTGGCAACCAGTGTTTTTGTCGTGGCATTGACGGCGTTGATTGCATCCACCGGACATTTTATCCGTTTTATCGAGAGTGGTGGCGAGACGCTTGAGACAGTTCTAAGCCTGGTTGTTTTTACCGTGCCCGGTGTGATCATCGGCGGACAAATTGGTCCATTAATCGCCAGCCGAATTTCACAACACACCCTGGAGCGCGGTTTGGGGATTTTGTTTGTTTTTGTCGCGGTGTTAATGTTGGGAAATGTGGTTTTTTAATTAAAACCGGATGTTGTGCACGATATTTTAACACTGAGATTGCTGCGTATTGGAACGCAAGCCCCTTACTATGTAGTGGAATTAATAAAACAAATCCGAAAAAAACATGTAAGGCGTTTTAATTGTACGGCATTTTAATTGAATTGCGTGTATAACAGATCTGGGAGCAGAAAAAGAATTTCAGGTAGAGAATAATGACTTTTTCAGACGCGCGCACGGCAACGACATCACCCTTACCCCCTTCAAAGTGCGGGGATGTTTCATTCTAAGGGAGCGGCACGGGCAGTAAGTGGAAACTCACCCCCGCCCCCTCTCTTTCAAAGCGAGGGGAGAAAAAAAGGCGGGAATTAAGGTGAATATTCCACAAAATCATCGGTTTACGCCTTAAAGCCCCCTTCTCTTGCTAAGCGAAGGGGGTTGGGGATGCGTATTCGTGTCATTAGAATGCAACAGCCCTGCTTCAGAGGGGACTTGCGCTCTGAACGCTGCGGTTAAAAAAAAATGCCTGACATGCGCATCATTAAAAACCATCCTGTCTATTAATGAAAAAACAAATACCCGATAAAAATGCCGGCGAGAATTCCGGCGCCATCCGCGATGAGACCGGCAGTTACCGCGTAGCGCGTTTTGCGAATATTTACAGACCCAAAGTAAACCGCGATGATGTAAAAAGTGGTTTCGGTAGCGCCGCGAAACACGCTGGAAAGCCGCCCGACAAATGAATCCGGACCGAAAGTTTTCATTATTTCCAGGTTCATTCCCCGGGCCGCGCTGCCGCTGAGCGGTTTCATGAAAGCCGTTGGCAGGGCTTCCACAAAATCTGTATTCACGCCAAGCATGGAAATCAGGTCAGATACGCCGCCGACAATTGAGGTTAAAGCGCCGGAAGCACGAAATACACCGATGGCTACCAAAATCGCCACGAGGTAGGGGATAATCATTACGGCAACATTAAACCCTTCCTTCGCGCCTTCGATAAAGGTTTCGTAAACATTCACCTTTTTTAGCCAGGCAACGGAAATAAACCCAACGATAATCGTAAATATGAGAAAATTGCTGGCAACTTTGGAAACAAGGGCAATTTGTTCTTGCGATATGGTCGAGAAATAAAAAATAATGCCGGCGATGAACAACGTGAGTCCACCGAGGTAGGCGATGATCACCGGGTCCAGCAAATTAATCTTCTGATAAAGCGCCACAGTGATCAATCCGACCATGGTGCTGCAAAATGTGGCGATTAAAATGGGAATGAACACATCAGTGGGATTGGCGGCGCCCACCACAGAGCGGTCGATCAAAATGGTGAGGGGAATGATCGAAAGCCCGGAAGTGT
>CAYVDX010000157.1:0-7709 GCA_964450485.1 uncultured Calditrichaceae bacterium | reverse complement strand
CATCGCAATTTGGCTCATCGTCATTGTCACCTTGATCATGGCGTTTACCCAGCCCCACGCCGGGTTGATTTAATATTTTCAAACAATATTTTGCCAGGGAATTGACAGTGTGACGGTCGTTCCCTTTCCCGGCTTGCCGGATATTTGCAGTTCTCCCCCAAGAATGATCACGCGTTCTTTCATCCCGACAATGCCAAAACTGGTTATCGAATCTATTTTCTTTTTATCAATGCCAATGCCATTATCCGCGATTTTGATGAGCAATGAATCTGCTGAACGCTTAATCTCAATTTTCACTTTATCTGCCCGGGAGTGCCGAAGCACATTGGTCAATGACGCTTGTATGATGCGATAAATTGCCGTTCGATATTGGGTTTTGAATTTAACATTTTTTATTTTCAAGTTTAGCTCGCATGCAATCCCCGAATGTTTTTGGAATTCCTTAACTTGCCATTCAATGGCGGGAATTAGCCCCAAATTGTCAATGATCTCCGGTCTAAGCTCCGTAATCAGTTGAGAGAGCTTATGCGAAGATTGATCGATCAGTTGATTGATTGTATCGATTTCAGTATGAATGACAGAAGTGTCTATCTCGCCATTCTTTTTGTTCAATTCGCGTTCGATAAAAGACAGGTCTAATTTTAGCACGGTGAGAATTTGCCCAAACTCGTCGTGTATTTCCCGGGCAATTACGGTTCTTTCCTCTTCCCGAATCGTTTGCAAATGTGCGGCAAGCGCCTGCATTCGCCGGTTGGAATCCTCAAGCGCTTCCTGCACCTTTTTTCTTTCAGTAATATCTTCCGCAATTCCGGTAACGCGGTACACTTTTCCATTTTGATCCCTGATTGGAAATCCCCGGTCGCGTATCCATCGTAGTGAACCGTCCGGCCGGAGCACGCGATATTCAACATCCGTCGTCTCACCTTTTTGTTGAAGATTTATTTTTTCCATCACCATCGGTTGGTCATCCGGGTGAATAGCCTTAAAAAAGGCCATGGGCGTCTCATACAACACCTCCCGTTTAATCCCCCAAACTTCTTCAAAAGCCGGACTGATGTAAATCATTTGCGGTTTTGTCAAATCCGACATCCAAAATATTTCCCGGATTGTTTCCGCGATTTGCCGGAAACGTTCTTCGCTTTCCCGCAGCGTTTTTTCGGCGTTTCTCCGGGCAGTGATGTCCACATACATTGCCCGCGTCCCAACCACATTTTTATCACGATCATAGTCTGGCTCCGTTTTCAATATCGTGGAGATGATCATTCCGTCTTTTGACACCAACTCCCGTTCTTCTTTAGTAAATGCACCGGTTAACGCCCTGTGGTATCCCCCCCGTTCGATTAAGTCTAACCGAGATTCAATCGAATAAAATTCAGCCAAAGGTCTTCGGATCACCTCCTCTTTTTGATAGCCAAGTGTCTCTAAAAACGAATTGTTAGCATCCGCAATAATCGGACGCCCATCCACGTTTCGGGTAATCACATACATAATCGGAGCGTCATTAAACAGTTTTTGAAACCGCTTTTCGCTTTCACGAAGTCGAAACAGAATATCTTTACTATCGGTGATGTCACGAACAAATGCGGCAACTTTTTTTCCATCTGATTCAGCAATAACCGCAATACTTACATCCAAATCGATATACCGTCCGTTTTTGCACCGGTGCCGGGTTTCAAAGCGCGCGCGCCCCTGCTTTATCAAAACGGCAAATCTTTTATGAATCTCTTCTTCGGTTCGGTTTCCTTCCAAATCTTGTATGTTCATTTTAAGAAGTTCATCTTCATGATAACCAATCATATTACAATATGAAGGATTCACTGCTACCACATTCCCCTGCGGATCAGCCAATATATAGCCATCCAAAGTCGTTTCCAGCAATTTTTGTGTGTATTCCGCCTGTTGCTTTAAAACAATTTCTGATTTTTTTCGCGCGGTAATATCCATGATCATTGCAAGTGCGCCTTCATACTTCCGGTCTTTATCAAATAACGGGTTTGTATTCACAAGCGTCCAAACAAAACTCCCGTTTTTTCGCTGAAATTTGAATTCGTGCTGTTCCTTAATTCCCTGTTTTCGTCGTTCAACATTTTTAACGGCAATTTCCCGTCCCTCGTCATCCATAAACATTAGCAAAGGCTTGCCCAACATCTCATCAACAGTGTACCCCAACATTTCGGCCATTTTTTTATTTACGAAACGGGTAGTGCTTTCCCGGTCAATCACCCAAATACCTTCGCCAGCGGTCTGCACAATTTGGCGATATTTTTCCTCACTTTTCTGCAGCGCCTGCTCCATGCGCTTACGTTCGGTAATATCTTCGCCGATAGACTGATAAGCCACAACTTTACCGGTATTGTCCAATAGCGCGCGGTTTGTCCACCGTTGCCAGCGGATTTTGCCATCAGGCGCATTGACTTGATGCTCATGCGATTTGATTGGCGAATCGCTATTAAGTTGACGAATGTTTTCCATCACGGTTTCCCGGTCTTCTTCGGGAATAAGTGTCAGAAAACGACTTCCGACCAGGTCTTCGTAGCTTTTATTAAAGTAATCACAATAAGCGCGGTTAACATAAGTGATCTCTCCCCCGGGAAGAAAACGACAGATTAAAACCGGCATATCTTCTGCAACGGCACGATATACCTGCTTGCTTTCCATCAGCGCTTCTTCTGCCCGCTTACGCTCGGTGATGTCAATGGTCGAAACCAGAACCCGCGACCATCTGCGTTCCAAATCCGGTTCAATCGACAGTTCTATGTGTAAAAAAAGCGCCTCGCCGTGCAGGGTCTGATTATGGCTTTCAGTCTCGAACACGGTTTGGCCATCGGCAAGCGCAATAAACTCCTCCCGGAAAGCGCCTAGAGACGTTTCGCAAAAAATCTTATCCAATCCAGCGATGAGTTCAGCCTTGTTTTTCGCTTTATGGAGGGCTAAAGCAGCATTGTTTACATCGACAATTTTGATCAGCGAAACGCAATGGCGAACCGCGTCAGGGTTCTCTTTAAAATATGCCTTGAAATCTCTGACGCCGTTTTCCTTTAAGGCGTCAAGATATATTTTCAGTTCGGTAAAATCTTGCTCCCACAGCGGGATTGGGGATTCTTCAAATAAAACCCGGTAACGCTGCTCGCTTTTTTTTAGCCGTGTTTCAGCAGCTCTCAAATCCGTTACATCTTGAAAATACCATATCCGCCCATGATATTCGCCTTCCTGATCTTCGACGGGCGCGGTAAATCGTTCCAAAATTTGGCCGTCTTTGAGAAAAATTTCATCCCGGCTTTCCATTGCCGGATGCGCATATAAATATTCAATTCTTTCTAAAAAATCAACCGGATTAACAATTTGTTTATTAATGACTTGCAAGACTGATTTACTCGACCGTTCATCGAGAATTCTTTTCGGTATCTGCCATAGATTCAAAAATTTTCGGTTAAACAGTTGCATTTCCCGGTTTTCCGAAACAATTAAAATCGCGCCGGGCAGCGCTTCCATCTGGCATTCCAATAATATTTTTTGATATCGCAGCTCTTTTTCAGATTTTTTTCGCTGGTTGGTTTCATTTTCCAGTTTTTCAATAACATTCTGTAGCTCTGCCGTTCGCTGCGATACCCGCGCTTCCAGATTTCTTTCATTTGCTTGCAGGGCTAACAGTAAATCGATGTTATTATCTTTGGTTTTACCAAGCAAATATGCGGTTAAGAAATAGAGCAAAACACCCAAAAATCCCCGGACCGGGTGGCAGGTTAAACTTTCCGGGCCAAAAGATATCGACACGGCATAAAATATGAACGCGCCGGAAACAACCGCGCTTGCCAATCCCGCGCGTAATCCCCAAAAGATGGCGGAAAAAACCACGCTTGCATAAAGCAGCAGGAATGGCACAGGCGCTTCAAACCCCGGAAAAAGTTTCGGCAAAGCGATGATGTATAAAATCACAATCCCGCTCATCATGCTGCCCAACAGAATGGCTGACAATCTGCCGGGCATTTGCAGCGCATCGCGAAGCGTGCGCCGGTGGTCCTCGGCGCCTGCATTATCTGAAAAATTTGACATTTTTTGTTCCTTTTGCAGAAAAACCATCAAAAATTCGGGTTCTATGGCGTTGTGCGTGGGTTTGAATGTTTTACGCCAATCCGAAGATTCCGGATTGGCGTAAAAGAACCTTCATTCCCCGGGCAATTCGCCGCGATAACCAAAAATGCGTTGCAGCCAACGCACTCGTTTCGGGGAATTTTTTCCGACATACCATTGATCCGCCGCGAGCCGGTTTGCCAGCGCATAAGTGGGGTAGGCGTGAATGGTTCCGGAAATTTTGCTCAATTTGATGCCATTGCGCATCGCCAGGGCGTACTCGGCGATCAAATCACCGGCGCGCGGGCCCAAAATGCTGGCGCCATAAATTTTCCCATTCATTTTTTTTGCAAAAACCTTGATCAAACCGGCGGTTTCGCCATCGGTGATGGCGCGATCAACTTTGGAAAACGGCAGGCGATAGGTTTCAAAATCGCGACCGCTATCCAGCAATTCTTTTTCCGTTGCGCCGACATGCGCTAACTCCGGGTCTGTGAATGTGCTCCAGGTGATGTGTTCGGCGTCCATGGAAGTGGGCAAATGCAAAATGGCGTTCATCACGGCGACTTTGGCCATGTGGGAGGCGTAATGCGTGAATTGGTAGCTGCCGGCCGCATCGCCGCAGGCAAAAATGTGCGAAACAGTGGTGCGGCAGCGTTTGTCGATGTCAATGCCCTTTTTGCTGTATTTGACGCCGGCTGCGGTCAAATTCAAATATTCAATATTCGGTCGCCGACCCACGGACATCAAAACGGCGTCGGCTTCAAGCCGTGAAATATCGCCGTTTGTCCGATTTTCAACCGACACGGTAATGGTTCCACCGGATTGCTCAAATTTTGTCGCTTTTGAATTGAGCACAAAATCGATCCCCGACGCGCTTAAATGATCTTTTAGCAATGCCGCTAATTCAGCGTCATCGTTGGAAAGAATGCGATCCAGAAAATCGACAACCGTCACCCGTGAGCCGAAACGGTGAAACGCCTGCGCCATTTCCGCGCCGATGGGCCCGCCACCGACAACGATCAATTTTCGGGGCAATTTTTGAATCGAAAACAGCGTTTCGTTCGTCAGATACGGCACATCCGCCAGCCCCTCGATGGGCGGCACAAACGCTTTTGCGCCGGTGGCAATTACAAAATATCGCGAAGTTAATTCATTGGTTTTACCGTCCTGTCCGCTGATTTCAATTTTGTGATCATCCAAAAAACGCACCCGCCCGTGAATGACTTTCACGCCTTTTTTTTCAAAATTTTCCGGGGCGTCGGCATCCTGGTAAATGTGTTCCTGAATGTTGTGCACGTGTTGCAGCACTTTGGCGATGTCAAACTTTGGGGTCAAATTTTCCAAACCGAATTTTTCGGCGGAACGGATGTGATGGGCAATTTTTGCCGCTTTCAAAAGCGCTTTGCTGGGCACGCAGCCATGCCAGGTGCAGTCGCCGCCCATTTTTTCCGCTTCCACCAGCGCTGTTTTTGCGCCCATTGCGGCTGCCATCGAAGCCGCGGACAGTCCCGCCGATCCACCACCGATGATCAGCATATCATAATCATACTTTTTTCTGCTAAACATCTGTATTTCCTGATCTTATCGTGTTGCAATCTTATTGTATTATCGTGTTGCGGCGTTGCAATTTTATCGCGGGATTGCTGCAATATCGCCGCCGCATAGCGGCAATGCATTGCGTTTTTATCACCCCGCGCCGCGACGGCGCGGGACGAAGATTGTTGAACCGCATGCAAATCCGTCAATCAAAATCCCGGGGTAAAACTGAATTGCCAAATCCAGCCTTTTTTGGGACGATCCAGCGGCTTGACGTAATCCAACTCCAGGATGGCAAACCCAAACATATTAAAGCGCATTGAAAATCCATAGCTTCTGATAATATCCCGGTCGCCGCCGAGGAATGATGCTTCATCATCTTTCGTCCAGGCAACCCCGGCGTCGTAAAAAATGCCGGTTTCCAGGGGAAGAAAGCCGAAATAACCGCCGCCCAACCCCAATGCGCCAAATATGGGAAAGCGCAATTCCGCATTTGCCACCGCCATGCGGCTGCCAAAAAGCTGGTTGAACACCGGGCAATTGTCATCTGCTGTTGGCACACATTCATTCGCGTCAAATGAGCGGCTGTCGTAACCGCGTACAAAACTTTGATAACCGATGAATAAAGGAAAAATGCGACTATCTTCCCCACCGCTGCCGTATCGCCCGTAGTGCAATGCCCGGAACGCCAGGGTAAACGGGCGCACCGGCAAAAAATAACGACGATAGTCTGCCAGGACGGTTACAAAATTCAAGGTGCCGAATGTGGGAGAAATTTCCAGGCGGGAGCGTTGCCCAACGATCGGGCTGGTTGCGCCAAAGATGGAATTATCGTAAACCAAGGCTGCGCTGCCGCCGCCCTGGGTCAACGCGTCAGGCGACGATATATCCTCGGTGGTATCCAAAACTTTTCGCCGGGTGTTCAGGTCAAAAGCGCGGATTTCCAATTTTGTGGAGAATGTGATATTGGTGAAATTTGCGGCAAATTCCACCCGAGTGGCCCGATTAAACGGGTAAGCGGCAAATGTTGAGGCATTGCGATTTATCTGCCGCTGCCGCAACCGCTGTTCGATATAAAACTGGGTTGAACTACTGTCAATCGTGCCTATGCCGGCGGCAACCTGATCAAAGGGATAGGGGATTTGCTGCAATGCAGCGCCCCAATTCAGGCGTTTACGCATGTTGGTATATCCCAACAATCCGGCAATGTCGGTAAAGCGGCCGTCGCTTTGAATTTGCAAACCGGTGGACAAATTGCGATTGCCCAGCATGTCGCTCCAATACAGCGATGCGCCGCCGCCAAGCTGCGCGCCGTAATTACTGACCCCGCCGGCGATATAGGGCTGACCAACGTAATCCAATGAAATATGCGGGCGATATTTATGGATCGATCCGGTTACTTTTTCCGGCAATCCGGCTATTGGGTTCTTCAACGCCGACATGACCGCGCTTTCGCGCAACTGCGGCGGCAGCATTGCCGGGTTGCCGGCCAGGGGAATCTCCCGCAGCGGTTTTCCGGCTAATATTTTCGGATCGTCGATGCGATAGATATTATATTCGCCTTTTTCAAATGCGCAAAATACCAGCGCATTCGCGCCGGTTGCCGAGGATAACGCCGGGCTGATGCTTGTGATTCCGCTGACGCCGGTAAAAACATTAGTAATTTGAAACAGCGCGCCGCTGCCGATTTCAAGACGATAGACATTGGTAATGCCGCTGAAATCGCTCAAAAAATAGAGACTTCTGCTATCCGGCGACCATTGCGGATTGATACTTTTTCCCCGGGAAAAGGTCTTCAGCACGGCAACTTCGCCGGACTGTGAATCATAAACCGCGATTTGGTAACGCCCGGTTTTCAGCGTTTGCAAATCGCTGGAGAAACGATCGGTGACAAAGGCCAAAAAACGCCCATTCGGCGACCAGCTCGGCTGTAAATCGGAATAAGGATCCTGGGTAATTCGCCGTAAATCGCCGGATTGCAAGTCATAGATAAACAAATCCGTGAAACCGCCCGCCAGCGCGGAAAATGCGATCTGCCCGCCATCCGGCGACCAGGCAGGATTTAGAATTTCGCCGAGCGTTGGAAACCGGAACTCGTC
>CAYVDX010000156.1:3115-7734 GCA_964450485.1 uncultured Calditrichaceae bacterium | reverse complement strand
ACAATCACATAGTCAAACTAAAGCAAAGGAGCACCAAATGAAAAGGATCATCGTTAGCATGTTTGCCCTGTTTTTGACACTTACCTTGTTACAAACAGGAACGATTTTCGCGGAGGAAAGCAGTAACAATTCTTCACCCCAACATTGGACCGCCCCATCATCGGCAAAAAATACCCCTAACCCTGTAAATGCTGATGCAAAGGTGATAGCAGCCGCCAAAAAAATCTTTTCGCAGCAATGTTCGACCTGCCACGGCACGTCGGGCAAGGGCGACGGCCCCGCCGCTCAATTCCTGGGAAAACCGGTTGCCAACCTGACTTCCGAGCAGGTTCAAAGCCAAACCGACGGCGAACTTTTTTGGAAGATCAGCAATGGGAATGCGCCCATGCCCACATTTAAAGCAGCCCTGACCGAAGAACAGCGGTGGCGGATAATTACCTATCTCAGAACACTGAAAGCTAAATAAATCCAAAAAAACCAAAGCTAAGAGGAGGCTTTACCATGAGACAACTCATGTTTATTGTTAGCACGATTTTTCTTACAGGTATTGCAGGGAATATTTTTGCCCAGGATGGGAAAGCCGGAACACATAAGTTCATGGTAACAGGACTCGGTCAAACCAGTTTTATCAGCGAACAAAATGAAAATTCTACCATCGAAACCGCGTTTGAGCCGATTTTTCTCTATTCGGCAAATAAAAACTTATTATTTGAAGGCGAGCTTGAAGTTGAGATTGAAGACGGCGGCCAGTTCTTCAATTTGGAATACGCGCAGGCGCTTTACGTGGTGAGTGACTACCTGATTTTGGGCGCCGGACAATTTCTGAATCCCTCCAATTTCTTTATTGAGCGGCACCAGCCCGCCTGGATAAACAAATTCCCGGATACGCCCTTTTTTCAACACGAAGATACCAAACTTCAGGCCCCGACGCACATCGGATTCCAGGTGAGAGGCGGTGTTCCGGCCGGGAAAATGAAAATTCAATACGCCGCTTATTTAGGCAATGGTCCCGTCCTGGATGTCGGCACGGGATTACTGGAATTCTCTAATTTTGGCGACAACAATTCCAACAAAGTCATCGGCGGGCGCGTCAGCATTTTGCCGGTTCCCCAGGTAGAAATCGGCTATGGCGTGGAAACATCAAAAGTCGGGGACAGCGAAAGCGATTTTGCGGACGTGAAAGCCCTGAGCAACACTGTGGATTTTACCTACACCACAAAAGTGAACGCCCTGAAAGGCGGGGTTGACGTCCGCGCCCAGGCGACCTGGCTGGATATCGATAATCCCCAAATGGCGCCGCTGACCTTCGACAATTTGAGCAAGGGCGGGTATGCGCAAATCGCCTATCATCCCTACAACGTGGACAGCCCCTTTTTGAAAAATATAGAGCTTGCCTATCGCTATGACTGGGTGGATCAACCGGACAGCGCGCCTTCCAACGCTAAATTGACGCGTTCTTCCTTTGGGTTGAATTATTGGCTGAGCGCCAGCAGCTTGTTCAAATTTACCTACGAAACCGCCAGCGAGGAACTGCCCGGCGAGTCGAGCGCCAGTTCGGACCGCTTTATCGGACAACTGGCCATCGGATTCTAAGAAATGCTTCATTGAAGGTAAACACGAAATGTTGTAGGTTCAATAAAATCAAATTCTTAAAAAATATTTATCCTTAAAAAAAAGCCGTGACGAGTATAGAAAAGGAGATTAAAAATGAAGTTGATATCGAAAATAAAACATATTGAATGGAAAAAGCTGGCCGTTGCCGGCATCGTGATCAGTCTGTTTATCATCGTTGCCAGTTGCGCCTCCAGCGCGCCGATTTTGGAACGGCCCGGCGCGCAGTTGTGGGGAGAAAATTGTGGGCACTGTCATAACATTCGCCCGCCGAAATCATTGACGGATTCCGAGTGGGAGTTAGCGGTGCTGCACATGCGCACCCGCGCCAATTTGACTGCGGATGAAGCGCGTAAAATCGCGGAGTTTTTGAAAATGGCGAATTGATGGTGTGATATTTCGATTCGTAAAAAGTTGTCAAAAAAGGCAGGTGGATTGATCACACCTGCCTTTTGACATTACCGGCGTATCGTTGGCAAAGCTGTAAAACTTTTTTATGATCGGGAACTGCCGGCATCAGTTTGCAGGCGGTGGAAATAATTCCTCATGCGATCCGGTGCGAACGATGTAAAAAACATTATTTTCGATTTGATATATCAAAAGCCCGTCAATAGCAATGTGGCACTCCCGGGAGCCTTTCCATTCGCGGCTTAACTCGTGGTCTTTATATTTTTGGGAAAGGGAATTGCCGGCTGCTAATATCCGTAAAACTTTTCTGAGAGGTTCGAGGGGCTTTTTGCGGCGTTTCAACCTTTTAACATCTTTTTTGAATTGAGGATCGATTTCAATCCTGAATTTGGCGTCCCTGCCAAGTTTTAATTTCATGATACACCTCCATGTGCATGATGATATCCTACCACTTTTCCATATCCTCGATCAACGTTTCGACATTTTCGTATTCGATCAAACCTTCTCTATTTTTTACTCTTTCAAGGGCGTCTCGGGTTTCTTTGCCAGGTAACCGCACCTCAAACGGAAAGCCCTTGTAGAGCTTTGACATCACTAAAAAAACGTTGATTGCTTCTGATAGGGTAAACCCGAGTTCTCTGTAAATTTTTGCCGTCTCGGATTTCAATTCGCTGGCAACGCGAGCATTGACTTGTGCATTTCTGGCCATTTCTCAACCTCGTTATATTTTCTATTTAAAGTATAGCAACTGTTATACAAAGTCAAATTGTTTTTGTTTCGGGGCGCAAAAATTGTGGGTGAGAAAAACAACATAACCCTGACGAAAGTGGGAATACCTGCATTTTTTATTTACGTGAAAAATGCGCGTTGTGATCGTCAAACAGGTTAAAAAGTTTTTCGATATCTGCCTTACTATTATAAAGATGCGGCGCAATGCGAATGGCGTTACCGCGCACGCTGACGAAAATTTTTTCAGCCTTCAGCCGCTCGATCAACGCAGCGGGCACGCCGCCGGGAAAGCGGATACCGATCAAATGCCCGGCGTGAAATTTTGTCGACGCGACTGATAAACCCAGTTTTTTCGCACGTTCGGCAATTTGTCCGGTCAGGGCGGAAAGCGTCTCATAAATGCGCCCGACCTGCCATTCATTGATTTGCCGCAACGCCGCCAGCGCCATGGGCGTCAGCGTAAAGTTGCTGCGCTCGCCCACATCAAACCGTCGCGCCCCGGGCTGAAATTCATCGCGATAATTGACCAATCCCGCGAAATCCTCGCTGTCTTTGCGATTCAGCCAATTGTATTCCAGCGGCCGGCCGTCGTGGTACTGTGGCGAGGCATAAAGATAGCCGAAACTGTATGGCCCCAGCAGCCATTTGTAACCGGCTGCGATCAAAAAATCCGGGCGAACCTTTTTTACCGAAAACGGCATCGCGCCGATGGATTGCGTGGCGTCCACCACCAACGCGGCGTTCACCTCGTCGCAGCGGCGGCGGATGGCTGCGAGATTGATCAGGCTGCCGTCCGTCCAGTGACAATTTGGCGCGGCGACAACCGCGGTTCGCTCGTCGATTTTTTCCAAAAGCGCGGTCGTCCAGTCATCATCGGCCGGGCGCTGCACGGTTTCGATGTCCGCATTGCAGGCTCGCGCCGCTTCCCGCCAGGGATAGACATTCGACGGAAATTGCTCATGCAGCATGACCATTTTCTGCCCGGGCTGAATGCACGCATTTTTTGCCGCCACGCCAATGCCGTAGCTCACCGAGGGGATGAAGGCGATATCATCCGCCGTCGCATCAATAATTTGCGCAAACAAGGCTCGCGCTTTTTCGGAATCCCGGAAAAAATCCGGCGGCGTGACGGTCCAGGGCTGCTCCTTTTGGCGAATTCCGGCCGCGCCCGCGTTGCTGACGCTGCGGAGTTGCGGCGACAAATACGCGCAATTCAAATAGGTAATGTCGTCGGGAATATTGAACAAATGCTTTTGATTTGGCAGCATGGGTTACTCCATGAGTGTTTTCGTGGGATCGTGTTCCGGTGTTAAAGTATTTTGGTGTTAAAGTATTTTGGTGTTAAAGTATTTTAGTGTTAAAGTATTTTGGTGCTCAAGTGTTTGGTGTTAAAGAAAAGATTCCAGCGTTATTATGAAAGGGGCAAATACTGTTTTGAATTAACACTGTCTTGATGTTCCTTTAAAGTCTTCCCGGCTTGCCGGGAGAGATTTAGAGGGGTTGTCAATCAAAACATCAAGGCATGCTCTAATCAAATCAGTATCAGAAAAGCACTGTAACACTTTAGCACAAAAGCACTCAAACACTATTTTATATAATTTCAATTTCCAGTTTTGAAAAAGATTCGCGGATGATTGCTTCAGCGTTTTCCGGCAGCATTTCGCGGGCAAAGATGAAGCCCAAATAGCGCCCGCCGAAGGGCATGGGCAGCACTTCCTGTCCGTTGGGAATGGTGATGATCACATCTTCCACGCCGGGCGCTGCCTTTGCCGCATCAATGTTGCGGACGGATTTCAACGTGCCGGCCCGGGGAATGGGAATCATCATTACCCCGGCGGCTGAACGTTCCCGCTGGATTTCCCAAATATTTT
>CAYVDX010000156.1:0-3105 GCA_964450485.1 uncultured Calditrichaceae bacterium | reverse complement strand
CGCCAACACAGCCCGCCGATGGAGCGCGCGGCAATTTCGATGACAAACGCGCCGCCATCGTTGATGCGCATTTCCGCGTGAACCGGGCCGTTTTCCAGTCCCAACGCCAGCGCGGCGCGATGCGCGGCATGGGTCGCTTCCCGAAGCACGTACCCGGGCAGCCGCGACGGGGTTGTATAAATCGTTTCCACAAAATACGGTCCCTCCAGCGGATCGGGTTTGTCAAAAATCGCCAGGGTTTTGAACTCGCGATTGATGAGTATTCCCTCCAGCGCAATTTCCACGCCGGGAATATATTTTTCCACTAACAGGCACGCGGCTTCGTCGTCGAATGCCTTTTCCCGCACATCCGGCGTCGCCAGAATTTCCCGGACGCGCGCAAACGCGGCGACAAATTGTTCGGGATGATCCGCCCGGGTAACGCCGCGGCTGCCGGAGAGAAAAACGGGTTTGAGCACGCAGGGATAATCCGCCCGCTTCGCCAGTTTTTTGGGATTTTCCCTGATGGAAAACCGCCGAAAATCGGGATAATTCAAATCGGCGGCGGCGATTTTTTGACGCATGATAAATTTGTTTCGCGCCGCCCGCAAGGCTGCCGGCGCGTTGTGGCGAATGCCCAATGTTTGCGCCAGCAACGCCGCGACATACGCCGAGGTATCGTCAACGCCGACGACCGCATCAAAGGGCGGCTGACCAAAACCGCGTTTTTCCACAAACGCCCGTATTGCAGCGCCGAGCGTCTCCGGTTTGCGAAAATTCAGCGCCACGGTGGTATCGGGAATCAACGAGGCCATTGCCTGCCGGTGATCCGACGCGACGACGATTTCCGCGCCGATTTTGCCCGCGGCCTGCATAAAATCATGGGTGCGATACGTCGAAGCGGGAATGACCAGCAGGATGCGTTTCATCTTGTATCGTCCGTTTTGGATAAAGTGCGTGAATCAAATGTTGCGAAAACAGTCCATTCAGAGCGTAATTTAAACAAACATATTTTGTTTTGCACAAAAAATCGATTTGGACAGGTTTTTGTCGGAAATGATACGCTGACTAAAATCTATATTTGTTCCGGCGGGATTTGTTCGGGCTTGATCACTGCGGCGTTGGAAAGCGACGGCTCAGTAACAAATAACTTGATGATTAGCGCCATCAAAAGTACCGAAAAAGCGCCCAACACGGTATTGCTGATGTAACCGTATTCGCTATAAGCGAGACCGGAAATGACCCCGCCCAGCCCCATGCCGATTTGCCCCAACGCAATTGCCAGGCTCATCATCCTGCCGCGCTGCCGGGCGGGCACAATTTCCGAGATAAGCGCCTGAAAGGGGCCGATGCGCGCGCCCTGCAACAACATCGAAAGAAAAAACAGCGGATACGAAATCCAGAATGCCTTAATGAGCACGGTTGTAAAAACCATTGTCAGGCTAAGTCCGATACATGCGCCGATGATGAGCGATTTCCGCCCGATCCGGTCTGACAATTTTCCGGCGCGCGGCCCGGAAAGGATGGTTGCGAATCCACCCACAAAAAACAGCGAGGCGATTTCATAGCCGGTTGCGCCAAAGGTTTCGTTCAACCAGCTCGGCAAATAAATGGAATACAGGGAAATGCCCAGGTACATCAACCCGTAAACCGATGCGATGGTTAAAATCCGCGGTTGGGCAGCCATTTTCAGGTAATTTTTAAAGGCAATGGTTGGGGTGAGCTTTCCGGTGGAGCGCTGCACATCCGGTTGGGGAACCACCAGCCAAATCAGCATGAAAGCGGCATACATCGTGCAGGAAAAAAGCGCAAACGGCCCGCGGAAACCAAACCATTCGGCTAAAATGGTGCCGATGGGGATGCCCAAAATCAGCCCCACCGCCACGCCCGTGGCAATCCAGCCGTTTGCCCAGCCGCGCTTATCATAGGGAAAATAATCGCCGACATACGCCACGCATGCGCCGCTGAGCATTCCGCCGGCGCAGCCGGCCAGCGCCCGCACGATGAGCAGCGAGTAGTAATCAAACGCAAAATTGTGCAGGAACAGGGCAAACGCCATCGCGCCGGAACCCAGCAAAAGAATGCGCCGGCGTCCGATTTTGTCGGAAATCGGGCCGATGATCAACGCAAACAGCGCCAGCATGACGGCATACGCGGTGATCAAAGTGCCGCGCAGGGCTTCGGTAATGTTCAATTCAGCGCCCAACCGCGGCAAAATTGGCGAAATGATCATCAGCTGGCTGCTGGCGGAAAACATTAGCAGCCACAGCGCAAACATGATAAGTCTTGGATTGGCCTGATCTTTTCTCATGTATTTATGGATGTTGGCATGTCAATTGGATGTATTGGTTTGAAAAAAATAAGTCGGGCAAATGCGGCGATCTTTCTAAAATTAATGTAAATTCGTTGCAGCAGAAGAACTACTATTGTTATCATTTGTTTCACAACTTAAATACGTTTGCGAACAGGGCTTCTCCGGTTGCGCCGCGCGGATATTTTCACTGCTAAACCGGTGCTGCGCTGTGCCTTTCGAATGAAACTGCATCGCGCCAAAATTCAGCAGAAAAAATACCACGCTGCTGACAATTGACAGAAAAATTTTTATTCGATTAAATTTCATTGTGAGTGCTTTCAAAATTATGATGCAATTACGAAACGAAAAAATTGACGGAAAAGTTTTGCTTTAATTTGATTTTTGAAAAATAGTGTGTTGTGTTTTTAGAAGTTATCCGCGTTTATCTGCAAAATTCTGCCCAAAGGGCTCCTTGCGGAGCGGTTTCATTGTTAAAACAAAAAAGCAGAGCGCCGGAAATTTTGGCGAAAGCGCGTGATATTTTTCCGGAACGCGATGAATTTCATAAGCATAGCCCAATGAATCGGCATGTTTTTCCAATTCCGGGATGTCGGAGCTGCCTTTCCAGAGCAGGAAAAAGCCGCCTTCGCGCAAAAACGGGCCTCCCCACTTGATCAGCCTGGGAATTGCCGCCACTGCCCGCGCGGTAATGACGTGAAATTTTCCCCGAAATTCCCCGCGTTTTCCCAGGATTTCCAACCGTTCGGTGATCACGGTGGCATTTCCCAACCGCAATTCAGCGATGGCGTGCGCCAAAAATCGCGCTTTTTTGC
>CAYVDX010000155.1:0-7772 GCA_964450485.1 uncultured Calditrichaceae bacterium | reverse complement strand
AAAAGCGGATTAAAGACGCCGAAGAAATTAAAGAAAAAACCCCCATGCTGACCCATCAACATTGGCAGCCGGGAAAGCTTTCCGGTAATAAAGTTCACGCCAAACTGGACTACAACAAAAAATATAATCTTGATGTTGCCCAAACACAGGTCAACCAGGATCCATTATTCGGCACGAACGGTGGGGCGCTTTTTGCCTTCACGGATTTGCTTGGCAATGATCAATATTACGTTTTGCTTTATAATAACGCCCAAAGCCGCTCGGATTTTTTGAAAAGCATGAACTTTGCCCTGACCAAGGTTTCCCTGGGTAAACGCATCAATCACGCATACGGTCTTTTTCGCTATTCCGGACGGTTTTTTAATTTCAAAGATGATTTTTTCTTTGAAGATCGCGTCGGCGGATTTTTTACAATGAGCTACCCGTTCACGCATTTTAAACGGCTGGAATTTACGACCAATCTGAGCTATTCCGATAAAGAGGTTACCGGAAAGAAACGGCGGTTTGCCTGGCTGACCTCAAATTTTGTATCGCTCATTCACGATAATTCGCTGTGGTCTTACACCGGCCCGATCGAAGGACGGCGGTATAATCTTTCCATCGGAAATACCTATGACTTCCGGTTTTCGAATGTAAATTATTGGACGGTTTTAGCTGATTTTCGCAATTATATGCGCCTTTCGCCAAAGCTGACATTTGCATCGCGTTTTTTGGCAATCCTCAACCAGGGTAAGGAATCCCAATTTTATTACCTGGGCGGCAGTTGGGATTTGCGCGGTTACCGGCGGTGGTCCATCCGCGGTGAAAAAGTGCTTTTCACATCCCAGGAATTGCGCTTTCCGTTTATTGAGTACCTGGGTATAAAATTTCCCATTCTATCGATGGTATTTCCCGACATTCGCGGTGCATTATTTTTTGACGCCGGCAATGCCTGGTCCGGTAACAATTTTAACGGGTTCCTGGGCAGCATGGGCTATGGCTTCCGTTTAAACCTGGGCGGTTTTCTGGTGTTACGGCTGGACATCGGAAAAACAACCGATTTTAAATCCGTCAGTGATAACTGGTTTACTCAATTTTTCTTTGGCTGGGATTTTTAGATTATTCAAAACACGGTTATAAAAAATTTATGAAAATCAACATTCCGCGGTCATTTAAACAGAATTTTTTTCGCGCGCTTTGCATTGCCTTAAGTATGGCTTTTTATTGGGGTTGTGGTGGACTGGTTTCATTAAAATTGCCGCCGCAAGACGAGGCGACGGAAGCGAACAGTTGGTTGACATTGGGACGGAATGCTCAACACCAGCATTATGCATCCAAAGACATTGCGCCGCCCTTAGCCGTGGTCTGGAAGGAAAATGTAAAATCCGTGGTTGCGGATCATCCATTGGCTTTGGGAAACTATATCATGGCGCCAACGCTGAATGGCGTCATGTACATATTAGATTACGATACCGGCGAACGGTTAAGCGACGGCAAACTCGGCCCATCGCTGTCAAACGCGCCAACGATTTACAAAAACAAAATGTATGCGGGGTTAAACCTGGGTGAAAAAACACTGGTGAGTTATGATTTAAAAAAAGCGGATAAGCGCCTAAACAAACCCTATCCCAATATTGACACCACGCCGCTCGTTGAAAACCAAAAAATATATTTTGGCACGACTCAAAGCATATTTTATTGCGTGAATATCGAAAATGGCGAAAAGATTTGGGATTTTAAGGCCAGGGCCCCGATTCGCGGTTCCCCGGCTTATCAGGCGTCGGCGATCCTCTTTGCCGATGAAAAAGGCTGGTTATATTCACTGGATGCATCTTCGGGTGTAAAATTTTGGGAAATCCATCTGCAAGGCAACGTATTTTCACATCCGGTTGTTGACGATTCTTCCGTTTTCATCGGAACCGCGGCCGGCGAATTTTACGCTGTCAATCTAAAATCCGGCAAAATTGTCTGGCAAAAAACCTTTGACGGGGCAATTTACAGCAGTCCCGCGCTTTACCAAAATGTCTTGTACCTGGGAACCAATGGGCGCAAGGTGTTGGCGTTAAATAAAAAAAACGGGGAAAACGTATGGATATTTAATACGGAAGGCATTGTCAACACCGTCCCCCTCCCCTCTCCCGACTATTTATATGTAACTTCCTGGGATCGCCATCTTTACGTGCTAAACCGCTTCACGGGAAAGTTGGTTTTCAAACTAAAGTTTAAGCGCCCCCCAAAATCTTCTCCCATCATTTTCCGGGATTATGTGTTAATTCATACCGCGAATGACAAGCTCTTTGCCCTGGCAAATGAAAAATTTATAGAAAAATGGAAAGAACGGAAAAAACGGAGTAAAACGAAATGAGGCAGTTTTATCGTTTATCCATAATTTTGCTTTTTGTCATCAACCTTCTTCATGCAAATGAAAAAGGCACGCTAACAGTCGCGTCAGAACCTGAACAATGTTGGGTACGAATCGACTCGGTTCTTGTGGGCAAAACGCCGCTAAGAAACCTGGAACTCCCTGTTGGTGAGCATATCGTGATTGTTTATCCACCGCAAAATGGTTTGTGGAATATTGAAGAAAAAACATATAATATATCCATTTCAAATGATTCACCGACTGATTTAAACGCAGTTTTTCGCAACCCGGTGTTTATCAATACAATGCCCTACGGCGCAACCCTTTTTTCCGATACCACAAATTTTGGAAATACCCCATTATATCTTTCTTTTGAAGAAAATCGCGGGAAATCATTCCGTCTGATCAAAAACGGATATAAACCATACGAATTCCGGTTGACATCGCCGGCGTCAATACTTGCCGAATTGGAACAAGACGCCAATTATCGGAAAGAAACGCCAAAGCCTCAACTGCTGGGACTTATCCGGCGCAGTCATCTCAAAAGTAAATTCACGCTGCTGGCGGCGTCAGTAGCAAGCAGTTGGGCGTCCTTCATTTTAAAAAATAAAGCAAATAAAAATTTTGACAAATACGAAGCGTCTTCCGATCCGGTTCAAATCGATAAATTCTGGAATAACACTAAAAAATATGACCGGCTTTCCGACATTACACTTGGTATATCCTACGCTAGCCTTGCCGGCTTAATTTATATGGTCATTTGGAAATAATCACCAAGCCAGGAACTTACAAATTAAAAAAAAACAATAACTAAAACACCTCCCTCCATTTCATCTCCTTTTTAATATTTTTTATTTTTACTATTTATTTCTGAATATTCTTACCTAAATTCTGCCTTTCATTATCGCTAAGCGAAAGCGGATTAATCCAACTATTCGGATATACTTTATGGGTTATACAGGAGGATCTCTAAATGGGCTATATGAAACAGCGGAATCCCTTTGAAAATGCTTTAAAGCAATTTGACAGGGCTGCAAAAGTGCTAAAACTGACCAAAAATCAAATCGCGATGATTAAAGAACCCCGCCGGGTGACGGAAGTAAATCTACCCATTACCATGGACAGCGGCGACATCCGGTTGTTCAAAGGTTTTCGCGTTCAACACAGTATTGCACGTGGGCCGGCAAAAGGGGGAATCCGTTTTCATCCCGGCGTAACCGTGGACGAGGTTAAAGCGCTTGCCTTTTGGATGACTTACAAATGCGCTGTCGTCAATGTGCCTTTTGGCGGCGGCAAAGGCGGTATTGTGGTTGATCCGCACAAATTGTCAGAGACTGAATTAGAGCGACTTTCCCGGCGGTATTTTGCGGAAATCGGCGACTTGTTCGGTCCTGACCGGGATATTCCCGCGCCTGATGTTAATACAAATTCTCAGATTATGAGCTGGATGTTTGATACATATTCCATGCACGCCAAACAAAACATGCCTGGTGTAATTACCGGCAAACCGATCGAATTGGGCGGGTCGGAAGGACGGTCGGAAGCAACGGCGCAGGGTATGTTTTATTGCGTTCGGGAAGCAGTAAAATATATGGATTTCAAATTAAAAAATGCAACCGTGGCGGTTCAGGGTTTTGGTAACGCCGGTTCTTTCGCAGCCAGGTTGCTTAGTGATGCCGGCGCAACGATTGTGGCAATATCCGATGTAACCGGCGCATACATGAATCCCAAGGGGATCAACATCAATGAGGCAATCAACACCTGCACAAACAATAAACGATGGAGTTTAACGGGATTGGAAAAGAACCTGTCAGTTGAAAAACTTGACGACCCAATGAAATTATTGGAGCTGGATGTTGACATTCTTATTCCGGCGGCATTAGAAAATCAAATCACGGAAGAAAACGCCAAACGCGTGAAGGCGCGACTTATCGCGGAATGCGCAAACGGACCGATCACCGTGGAAGCAGACGCGATTTTGGATAAAAAAGGGATTGTTCGCATTCCCGATATTCTTTGTAATGCCGGGGGAGTAACCGTTTCATATCTTGAATGGGTGCAAAACCGAATGGGGTATTATTGGCCAAAAGAACAAGTAAATAGCGACCTTGAGCGAATAATGATAAAGGCGTTCCATGAAGTTTGGGAAACCCACGAAAAATATGGAGTGAACAATCGCGTCGCCGCGTTTATCCGTTCCATTCAACGGGTTACCCGGGCATCTGAATTGCGCGGGTTGTACCACTAATATTCAAATTTAATTGCGTGCATAACAGACCTGGGGCAGAAAAAGATTTTCAGGCAGAAAACAATGACTTTTTCAGACGCTCACATGGCAGCGATATCCCCCTCAATCCCTGGGCTGTTGCATTCTAATGACACGAATTAGAACGCATCCCCCAACCCCTTCTCTTGGCAAGAGAAGGGGGCTTTAGGTCGTAAACCGGTGATTTTGTGGAAAATTCGCCTTAGCCCCGCGGAAAGCCGGGGGAGCGGTCGAACCGCACGGCTTCCCTTTGGGAGGGGTGAATTTTTTTGCCATTTCTCTTCTTCAACAACCATGCCAGAAATGTATTTGTAGAATAGCCGAGGGAGAGAGGCTGGGGGTGAGGATAATGATAACGAAACAGATTCATTTAACATTGCCAAAATTATCACCCAACACCATATTTTGCAAACAAAGAAGCGCTTGAAATAGCGCTTCTTTATAGGACGGGGTTTTTTCTTATCTCAAGCCTGCTCGACAAGACATCAAAAATAAACTGACCGTTATTTTTTAAGCAAAACTTGCAACTTTTTTGCAAATTGCCACGTCTTTTAAGTGTTTTAGCCGCCATTTAAAATATAGTAATACCAATGCCATCATTCATTTTTTGGAATGACGTTCTACATGTCAATATCCCAATTGATACCACAAGGGCTTCTTTTAAACGTCTAAACATCCATAAACCCATTAAGGAGATATTTATGTACAAATCCTGGTATAAGTTCGTTGTTTCCCTGTTAGTGGTTTTGTCGATGCTGATCTTTAGCAATGTCGTATTTGCCCAGGGGCGCAATTTAACAACACCGCAAGCCAGTCCGCATGCTTCTGTTTCCCAAACGATTGGATTAACTGAAGTTACTATTGAATATCACCGTCCGGGCGTCAAGGGACGCAAAATTTGGGGCGGTCTTGTTCCCTATGGCATGGCGCCCGGGGCGGCTTTTAATTTTAACAAAGAATTTCCCTGGCGTGCCGGCGCAAATGAAAACACCACGATTTCATTTTCTACGGATGTTAGGGTCGAAGGGACAGAAATACCGGCTGGAAAATACGGTCTTCACATGATTCCATCGGAAAATGACTGGACCTTGATTTTCAGTAAAGATAATGCCGCCTGGGGCAGTTTCTTTTATGACGAAAGAAATGATCAGGCCAGAATAACCGTCACGCCGACGTCATCTGACGCGCATGAATGGTTAAAATACGATTTCGAAAATTTATCGCCAAATAGCGCCGTGGCCAATCTTTACTGGGAAAAACTAAAAATTCCCTTCAAAATTGAAGTGGATTTGAACAAAACCGTGCTTGCAAATATGCGCAAGGAACTTACCAATCTGGCGGGTTTTAATTGGCAGGCCTGGATGCAGGCCGCTCAATTTTGCCTGCGGAATAATATGAATTACGACGAAGCACTTACCTGGATCGACAACGCCATCTCCAAAAATAAAAATGTAAGAAATATGGGCGTCAAGGCAATGCTGCTTGAAAAATCCGGACAAACGGCCAAGGCCAATGCCATCATCTCGGAAACAATGGCATTGGCCGACCAATCATCGGTTGAAGCGGATTTAAACAATCTTGGGTATATTTTTCTGTTCAACGGAAAGACTGACTTAGCGGTAAAAGTATTTAAATTGAATGTCAAAAAACATCCGGACTCATGGAATAGCTATGATAGTTTGGCGGAAGCGTTTCAAAAGAACGGGAAGGTTGCCGATTCAGTGAAAAATTACAAAATTGCCCTTCAAAAAGCACCCGCGGCACAAAAAAGCCGAATTGAAGGTGTTTTAAATAGCATGCAAAACTAAGCGTCCGTCATTACGGTGAAATCAAATACGCTCCGCCGGGCAATCCTGCCGGAGCGTATTTTTTTAAAGCATTTTGGGTGAAATCTTTTCTGCATCCTTTTGCCAAATGCGCGCATAGCGTAAACCGGTTTTCTCATCAACCTGGATATTTGTGGTCCCGTCCGGAATTTCATTTCCAAATACAACGACACGTTGATAGCCGTTACAACATTTTCGGGCATCTTCTTTGTTAGACCATACATGATTTCTCGATTTACAAATATACATCGAAAACCTCCTTGTTTTGTTAATTTCCAATTTCAGTGATCAGCTCTGCAAGTGAATAATCTTAGACCCGGTTGCAGCATTATGTAGTGACGCCATGATAACTTCCTTGTAACCACAGAGTGTATTGTTTTTTTTCGACTTATTTCGAGACAACTTAAATACACACTTGACAAAAAGTAAAAACTTAACCATTTTTAACCTGTTCAAATGATCTTCGAGAAGTTATCAAATCGGGAATTAATTATTTTTGTGAATAAAAACCCGCCAAATGAAATGATCTCTTTAAGAACACTCAAACTCACATTTTTCCTGCTTTTTTTGACCGCAACTTTTATCGGATGTGTAGATAAAGATCCGGCGATTTTTGTGGAAGTAAATGGTCAGGTTTTATCAACGGATGAAGTTGTCAAACAATTTAAGAAACGGGCTAAAAAAGATCATCCTGTTTCTATCGAAAAAAACGATCTTATCGACTTTGTTGAAAAAAACCTGCTTGCAAACTTGCTTTTTCGCGCAGGCGGTTATCAACAAAAATTAGATCAAATGCCGGAAGTAAAATCCCTGGTTGATCTCAAAAAACGGGACATATTAATCGGCAAAAACGGGGTATTATATCAATCGATCATCCCGGGAACGATCGCCGTTAGTGAAACTGAGATCAGGCAACGCTACGCGCAGTGCAGGGAATCCGTTAAAATAGCGGAAATCGTTGTTAATGGCGTCACCCTTGCTGATTCGCTTTACCAACTGCTGCAAGCGGGGGCGGATTTCGCGGCGCTGGCAAAAAAGTACTCGATTGATTTACAAAAAAACAGGAAAGCCGGCGAGGATGATCTGTATATTACCCGCGGATTCAGAAGCCCTGTTTTTGAAAAACATATTTTCCGTTTAAACCCCGGAGAAATGTCAAAACCGATTGAATTATCGGATGGCTTTCACATCGTAAAATTGCTCGATCGAAAGCAAGTGCGACAAAAGCCTTACCTGGAAATCCGCGACACGCTTTTGAGCCATTTACAAAAAGTTAAGCGGGATTTATTTTTAGAAGACTACAAAAAAAGTTTATTTCCCAAATATGACGCGACCATCA
>CAYVDX010000154.1:0-7787 GCA_964450485.1 uncultured Calditrichaceae bacterium | reverse complement strand
TCTTTTTGCTGAATATTGATCGATTAACACAGCATTATTCCGCAAAAATATCCGCCAAATTTGACTAAATCAACAGACTCATTTATCTTTTGCCTTCCCACTTTTACTGAAAATTCCCCAACAATTGCAGCGCATTTTTACCGACATCCTGACCCGTCTTGAAAATGATCCGGGCGTTGCGAAAATCGTTTCCCAGCAGTTTTACGCCGGTGGAAGCCGCGCCTTCCAATTGCAAAAAGGCATCCACACCGGCGGCGGAACGCGAGTTGGCAATCAAGGCATCCCGGGTGTTGCGCAGCCGGATCAACGATTCGGTTTCCGGTAAACTGCCCGCGGAAAACCCCTCGATCCGCAGCGATTCGACGTCGTCGCAAACCAGCGCCGGGCGCACATCCGGCGTGTCGAACTGAAACGAGATATTATCCAACGTCAATCCTTTCACGTGGCGGGCGTACAAACCGTAGGCCGGGCGTCTGCCAAAGCGTTCCGCGTCGGGATACATTGCCGGTAATTCCGGAATATCCAACGAAAGATCCGCCGCGGTGCCGCCGCCGGAAAAACCGATGCGAATATTGCTCAACGCAACATTTTCAATGGGATGCCCCGGAAGCCCGGTGATCGAGCAGCCGAACTCCCCGGCGTCGTCGGCGATCACATTGCTGATAACGACGTTGCGAAAAATGCCCGGCCGCGGGCGCGGCTGTCCTTCGTAATACGTGCGGGCGCGGTCTCCCAACCGCAGAAAAATGGGCGTGATGGCGCTGTCGATGCGCACGTTGTTGATGAGCAAATCCTCCAAAATGCCGCCGTCCACGGTAGCAAGGGTGATGCCGCCCGCGCCGCGTTTGGCGCCGTAAATATTGGTCGGCGAGGCCGACGGTTTTATCACGATGTTGGAAATCACCACATTGCGAAACCCGCCGTGCGACTCGGTGCCCATTTTGATGGCGTTCACGTGGCTGCTGATCACGCAGTTGGTGATGGTCACGTTCTCGGTGATGAACCCAGAGGTGCTTTTCAGGGTGATGGCGTCGTCGTCGCTGTCGCCGAAACAGTCCGACATCACCACGTTGCGGCAGCCGTCGATGTCGATCATGTCGTTGTTTTTGTTGCAGTGATTATACACCCGGATGCCGCGGATTTGCAGGCTTTCGCAAGCCAGGTATTGCTGCATCCACATGGCGGAATTTCGCAGGGTGAGATTCTCCACGCGCACATTGCGGCACTGCACCAGGCGAATGATGAAGGGGCGATTTTGGTAACGCTCCGGTTTCTTTTTAGTCGTGATCACGAAAGCGCCGCCCTGTCCGTCGATGACGCCCTCGCCGGTGATGGCGATATCGTGCAATTTTTCGCCGTAAATCAGGCTGTGTTTCAGAAACAAATCGTTGTATGAACGGATTTCCGGGCGATATTCGCGGTAATCGGCAATATTCGTGCTTCCCAGCAGGGTCGCGCCGCGGCTGATGTGCAGATTCACCCCGCTTTTCAGTTCCAGCGAACCGGAAAGATAGCGCCCGGGCGGCAGCAGCACAGTGCCGCCGGTTTTGGCGCAGGCCTCAATCGCGCGTTGAATTGCCGGGCTGTCGAGTGTTTTTCCGTCGCCGCTTGCGCCAAAATCGCGCACGTTGAACACGCCGTTTCGTGGCATTTCCGGCGCTTGCGCCAATACAACAATCGTTGAAGAAATAAGTAAAAAAATAATTCCAAAGGGAACAAAAATGTCTTTAATCATCTGTTTTTACCCCGGGTATTTTCTTTTTTCAAAAGCGAATCAAGCATTGAGCATCCAGTATCCGAAACGGAAGCAGGAGCTTTTTTGAAAAAAGCGTTCAAAGCATGAGCTTTGAACGAGGCGTAAAAAATGCGTTCAAAGCATGAGTTTTGAACGAGGTGTAAATTTTGGACATCACTTATCAAGTATCATCACGTTCAACGCTTCACGCAAATCGTTGGCGGACTGAAGTCCGCACTCCTGTGCAACTATCCGGCATCCAGCATCAAAACAACCCCGCAATCCCAAAAATTCCCACCAGCGCCATGAAAATAGTAAACAGAAAAATTACCACCAGCCAGACATTTAAACCGGTCGTGGCGGTGTATTTGCCCATGACGGCCGGGCGGTTTTGCAGCAAAAACATCAGCAGAATCACCACCGGCGTGGCAATGATGGCCATCGCTTGGGAAATGATCATCACGAGCACCGGCCGTCCGCCAAAAACGGGCACCACAAAACCCAGCAGCACGCCAAAGAGCACCCACAATCGCGCGCCGGTCGTGCGCATGTTGCGCGGCTTGTTGCGGAAATCCGTGATCAGCCACGGCGCCAGCAACACGATGGGAAACAGCGACGACAGCCCCGCGCTGACGATGCCGGCAACAAAAACGGAAATCGCGAATCGCCCGGCCAGCGGCTCCAAAAGCTTCACCATGTCGATGGCATTGTTGACTTCCAACCCGCGGGGAAACAACGTGCCGGCGGCGCAGGCCATGATGGCCGCGCTGAGCAAAAACATCGCCGAGGAGGAGATCAAAGCGTCGCGTTTTTCCAGCGCCAGATCATTTGCCGACCAGCCCTTTTCCTGCACCAGAATCGATCGCACCACGTAGAGAATTCCGCCCATGGTAGTGCCGACCATTCCGGCCAAAATCAGCGCGGCGTTGCTTTCTTCCGGCAACCGCGGCACCAACCCTTCGATGACTTGCACCGGATCGGGAATAACCATAAACATGGTCAGAAAAAAACTCAGCCCCATCAACCCGACAAAAATGGCCAGAATTTTTTCAAAAAAACGGTGCTGCCCCTGCCAAAACAGAAAATAGAGCAGCGCCGCAAAAATGGTGGTGAGCAGCAGCGGGCTAAAACCGTTGCCGTCCGCGGTAAAGGGGCGCGACCATTCCTGCACGGTTTGCACCACAATGCTCATCACGCCCATGCAGGACGCCCATTCGCTGAACAGCAGCGACGCCAGCACAAACCCGGCAATGGCGCTGCCGAAATGCGTGCGGAAGCTGTGCAGCGCGGTATCGCCGGTGATGGCGGTGTAACGCCCAAAGGTCACGATTAAAATGTAGGTAAACACGCACGACAACAGCAGCGCCCAGGTGAGCGTCATGCCGTATTTCGCGCCGGCCGAAGCCATGGTCGTGATGCTGCCGGTGCCGATGTTGTAGCCGATCAGGAAAATCCCGGGGGCAATGGACGCCACAAAAATGCCCAAGCGGGAGAGAATTCCGGATTTTTCAGAGACCTGTTTTTGCATGTGCTTACCGTATCTTTTTAGGGTGATTGTTTAGCGGTTCCCACAAAGTTACCACATATTTTGCATTACCACGCCGTGCGGAGTTGCGCGGTGTCGTAATTTTTTACGGTTTCCGGGTAAGTTGGGTAACGAACGTCCATTTTTATAACGCCTTGTATTTTATGACTATAAACGTTTATTTGCCAATGTTCGCCAACAGCATTGTCGCCAGGATCATCAGACCGGCGATTGCCGCCGCGGCGATAAAACCGAGAATATCCACCCGGTAACGCTTCCAGGAGAATTTTTTAGGGAGCGAGAGCAGATCAACCAGGATCAACCTGTCCTCCACAAATTGATCCTGCGAGACGGTACTGTCGCGGTTGTCGGCAACAATCTTTGCGGCTGATTTTTGCGATTCTCCACCCAATTTGACCGTAATGCCTGCCTCCACCAGCCGCTGTTCTTCGCCCACCGGCGTATTGAGCAAGGTATAAAATTCGTACAGTTTTTCCGGCGGCTCCGATTTGGTAAAATGGCTGACCAATACCAGCGAAATCAGCCCGACCGGCAGGTAAATTGCCACCTGCCAGGGAAATGACCAGCCCAGCCCATACGCGACATAGCTGGATACGGCCGCCATGGCAATCGCGCTCACTCCCGCACCCCAGCGATTGGCCCGCCGCCATATAATCCCGATCCAAAATGCCAGACCCAGGTACGCGGTGATCTTCCAGGCTTCCACCACGCCCCGCACCACGCTGGGAAACAAAAACGCGAATGTCACCCCGCCGGCGACAATGAACAACCCGGCCCAGCGTCCCACTTTCAGCAATTCCCGGTCACTGGCGTTGGGCTTGAAGTAAGGCTTGTAAATGTTTTGGGTGAACAACGCCGACGCGTGTACCATAAAAGCGTCGCAAGTGGACATCACCGCGGCGATCATGGCCGCCAGCATCAGTCCCACCAAACCCACCGGCAGCAGCTCCCGCGAGGCGATTCCGAAAGCCAATTCGCGGTTTTCCATGGTTAGACCGGGAAACAAAAATGCCGCGAATATGCCGGTAAACGCCCAGCCCATGGTGGCAAAGCGTTTCAAAAAATTGCCGTACGTCCAGCCGGCGCGGCAGGCCATTTCGGATTTTCCCGCTCCGCCGATGGCCATGTGATGCGGCAGCACCACCACGCTCACCAACGCGTTGATTACCGCCATTACGATGAAAAAAAGGGTCACTTCGTGCGGCGCCACCAGGCTGAACATGTGCTCCGGCAGGCCGTCATAAAAAGCAGCCATGCCGCCGGCCCGCTCGATGGCAAAGGGGATCAGCAAAAATGAAAGCACCAGGATCAGCACACCCTGGATCACGTCGGTAAACACCGCGGCGATAATGCCGCCGGCCATGCCGTAGGATACGAACAATACCGTGGAAATCAAAATCACCGGGCCTTCGGGCAGCGCCCCGCCGGTCAACCCTTCGATGGTCACGCCGGTGCCTTTGAGCATCACGCCCATGTTCATACAAAAATAGAGCAGCCCCACAAACGTATAAAGCAATGCCAGACCGCTGCCGTAGCGTTCCTGGAAGAAATCGCCCATGGTAATGTAGCGCAACCGCCGGTAAATCGGCGCGATGATCCAGTAAAACGGGGTGGCAAACATGTAAATCCACTGGTACCAAATGCCGGCCAGACCGGTGGTGTATGATGCGCCGGCCACCGTCACCGGTTGATCGGTGTGCGTGCCCACGCCGAACGCCTGGGCGATCATCAGCAGCTTGCCAAAGCTGCGATTGGCCATGAAATAATCGCCGGAAGACTTTACTTTTTTAAACGTCCACAGCCCCAATGCGGTGATACTGATGAAATAGATTGCCAGCACAATCCAGTCGATGAAAGAGATTCCGAGCATGGTTTTTTGGGGGAAAGTGTTCGAGTGTTAAAGTGCTTGAGTGTTTCAGTGTTATCGTATTACAATCTCCGCCTGGCTAAAATGCACAATGACGCAACAACACAATAACACTACAACACAATAACACTACAACACATCTTCCCCATTTCCTTTCTTCTTTATCATTCTGATTGCCCACTTCCCACTTTTAACCCTTCGACCCTTCGACCCTTCGACAAACTCAGGGCCGCGCAAGCTCAGGGCAACGCTTTTTACTTTTTACTTTTCACTTACTTTTCAACCAATGTTTGCGCACGGCGAACGCCGCGGTCTTGGGATGGCGGGATCGCGTAAAAACGCCCTTTTTGTTAAATACCACCCGCCGGTGATGCTGCGCGGCGCGGAAATCGGCAAAATTCCAGATGTGCTCGCCGACCATGAAGGGCAGCGATCCGATCACTTCAAAATACTTTTCCAGAAACAACACCTGGTATTCTTCGGTGAATAGCTGGGGGCTGGTGGCGTGCTGCCCTTCGATGGTATCGGCGCCAAATTCCGCCACCAAAATCGGTTTACGGAATTTTTGATGCAGATTTTGCAGTTCTGTTTTCAAAAATTCACCGGCTTTTTCCAGGTCGCCGGGAATTTCGTACCAACCCCAGTATCGATTTACAGAGATAAAATCGCAGTATTCATAGCCGGGGTCAGCCTCTTTCCACGTGACGCAGGTCGGCAGGGTAATCGGCCGCGTGGGGTCGAGTGATTTGGTGTGCCGGTAAATTTCCCGCCAGTAGCGATGCGCTTTTTCGGAAACCGCTTCCGGCTCGCCCCAAATGCCCGGCTCGTTGGCAATGCTCCAGCTAATCACGCAGGGGTGATTGAAATCGCGGTCGATCAACTCGCTCAACGCGCGTTTGTGATTTTTTAGGGTTTGCTCATTCACGTAGCGGAAATTCAGGCTCACCGCCGGGACTTCGTCAATCACCAAAAAACCCTCGCGGTCGGCCATTTGCATCATTTCCTCGGCGTAGGGATAGTGCGATGTGCGAAAAGAATTGGCGCCGATCCACTTCATCAATTGAAAATCTTTCACGATCAGCGGGTGAGAAAGGCCTTTGCCCAGCACGTCGAAATCCTCGTGCTTGCCGAATCCCCGCAGAAAAACAGGCTTGCCGTTGAGCAACAGTTGGTCGTCGGTGACGCTGATTTCCCTCACGCCCACATCCAGCCGGTACTCGTCGATCAATTCGTCATCGCGAAAGATCGCCGCGTGAAACTGATACAACTTTGGGGTTTCCGGCGACCAAAAAACGCATTCCGGGATCAGGAGCTCACCTTCTGCTTCACGGCTGTTTTGCAACGGGTTTGCGTGTTGGGCAATCCTTTTTTTTCCGTCGAACAGCGCGCATTCAACACGGGTGCAATCAGCGAAATTTTGCAGGAAAAGCCGGTAAGCAACATGCCCGGAAGCGTTGTCAATGTGCGTTTTAATGCGAATATCGCTGATATGCGCGGCAGAGAGCGAAATCAATTTCACCGGCCGCTGGATGCCGCCGTAGGCAAAAAAATCGAACACCGTGGCCGGAAAGGTTTCCAGCCGCTGGTTGCCAAATTCGGCAAAATTTTCCGGGGAAATCCCTTGCGGAATTGATGTGTGATCGAGCCGGTTATCCACCCGCGCCACGATCAAATTTTCCCCGTTTGTGTGCAGCAAGCCGGTCACGTCGAACTCAAAAGCGATGTACCCGCCGCGGTGCTCGCCCGCTTTTTTGCCGTTGACCCACACGGTTGCGTTAAAATCGACGGAACCGAATCGCAAAAAATGTTGCCGGTTTGCCAGCAAATATTCCGGCAGCGTAAAAGTGGTTTGATACCACACCGCGCCGGTGTAGTTCATCAATCCCAATTCGGACAACTGCTCATTCCAACTGCCCGGCACGCCGATGAACACTTCTCCGGAAAAACCGTTTGACCAGCCGTTTTCGATTCCGCTGTTTTCCCGATCAACCCGAATTTCCCAAAATCCGCTTAGGTCAAAGGCTGTGCGACGTCGGTTATTTTGAGGATACAGCACAACAAGTCTCCATTTTCATCCGGTCAATATTGATATTCCATTCACAGTTGTATTGCAAATAGCCGTTCAGTAAGCTTTCATTTTTGGCGATTTAAAAAACATTCCATCTCAAAAATTCATGCGTGAGAATGTAAGCTAATCCGCCCAACAAAACGAGAATGGTAATGCTGCCGCAGATTTGAACATGATGTTTGTTGATCTGTTGCGTTGCATGGGGGATTATTTTTGAAAAAAATATCATTAATAAAGCAAACAGAATCGAGAGCGTAAACGCAAACCCGGTTTTGCCATACCAGGCTTGTGAAGGCGCATCGGCCTGGTGTGATAACCGCCAGCTATTTTCCAACGGGTAAAAGCGCGGCAGGCGAATCTCGAACCAAAACGTGGCGCAGTAGGCAAGCAAGAAAACCATTAAAAAACAAAGTGTTACCAAAAATTTGTAATTTGATTTTTCCACTCAAATGCCCTTTATGGTTGTGGTATAAAAACCGGCGTAAATTGCGTACCAGTTGATAATATTAAAAATAAAACCCAGCATCGCATAGATGAACAATTTCTCCTTTTCACTTTCCGGCGAGAACTG
>CAYVDX010000153.1:0-7853 GCA_964450485.1 uncultured Calditrichaceae bacterium | reverse complement strand
GTTTTACTGGGGCGTTTTAGACCGGCAGGTTCGCGCGCGCGGCGCGGTGGAAAAGCTTTCGGGAGAGGAATCGCAGACGTTTTTTCAGCGACGCCCCCGGCGCAGCCAGATTACCGCCTGGGCTTCCCGGCAAAGCGAGCCGCTGAAAAATGACGCGGAACTGAAGCGGCAATATCAAACATTTCGGGAGAAATTCAAGATCGTCGAACAAATTCCCTGCCCCCCAAACTGGAAAACCTACCGGCTTTGCCCGCATGCCATCGAATTCTGGACCGCAAAAGCCAGCCGTCTGCATGAGCGGCGGTTGTATAAGTTGAACGACCACGGAAGCTGGAAAATGGTTTTGCTTTATCCATGATTCGCAATAATCACGTACTCACGCATCCCGCATCATTCAAAAAACTGTCCGATCTCATCGCACAAACCGAGCCATTCCCAGCGCAGCAGGGCAATGGGAACATTCCCGTTTTGCATCAGGAAATCGTGAAATTCTCGCAACGAAAACTGATCGCCTTTCCGGATTTTTGCGTCGCTTAGGAATTTGTAAATTTGCAGCTTACCGATTTGATAGGAAATGGCCTGCCCGGGGTTATAAGCAAAAAATCCCGCTTCGCCAAACGCGGTTTTTTTGTCCATGGGGACGGTTTTGGCCAAATATTCACCGGCCTGTTTGATGTCGAAGGTTCCCAAGGCCAGCCGGATATCCACTTCCACGCGCAGGGCGCGCAGGCGCATAAAATTGTAGATGATTTCCCGGGTTTTGGGGCGATCGTCAAACAGTCCGAACTGCTGCATCAGCTCTTCCACGTAGAATCCAATGCCTTCATTCGCGCCGGAATCGACAAAATGGCGGCGAATCAAATCGGGGTTTTTCCAGGAGTTTGCCAACTGAAAATAATGCCCGGGAATGCCTTCGTGAACCATCAGGGGACGCGGGTCAATCGCCCGGGAACGTCCAAAATACGGGAGTTTGCGGCTCGGTTTGGGGATGTAGCTCACTGCGTTTTGGTCGAGCCGGGTTTCGGAAGTAAGGTCATCGACAACGCCCATGTGCGCCAGCGGCAAAATGCGCTCCGGGCGCGGCTTGTTGATGTAATGCCGAAGCCAGTTCGGAACGGTCATAATGTCGTTCTTTTCTAAAAATTCCCGAATGGCAATTTCATCCTTTTTTCCCTGTTCGATCTGCGCTTTCGCGGATTTAAAAATCGACGGTTCCGGCAGCGCGCGATTGCGCTGTTTTTCGTAAGTCTCGAACGCCGCCGCGCGTTCCCATTCCTGCCGGCCCATTTGCAACAATTGCTCCGGCGTGTAGGGAATCAGCGCGATATTTTTCAAAAAGTATTCATACGCCTCCCGGCCGCAGCTAAAATCAGCGCTCATTTTTGGACGCTTTTTGCGCATCCAGTTGCGAAAATCCACCAGCGCGTCCATGGCGTTGTCATTTGCGTTTAAAAGATCGATGCGCGTCTTTTCGGGAATTTTTTTGTCATTCTGGAGCGCGGCAAAAAGGCGTTCCAGCATGGTCAAAATATCACCGGTGTTGTACCAGGCAATATCCGCAAATGGCCGCGACGGCTCCGTGAGATTGACTTTTGCCGCCTTGATGGTTTTCGGAACGGAATTCAGCCGCCTGATAATATTTCGCAGCCGCGCCTCGGTCATCGGCGCATCGATAAGCAGCAGTTCGTAAACCGCGCCGAGGGTTTGATGCACGTAAAAATCAGGATTGCGATGGGGCGCTCGCAGCACGTTCAATTCCCAGTTGACCCGCTCGATCTGCGCGCGCAGGCAAAGGTAATCGACGCTGTCGGCGCGCTGCCAGTTGTCCCGCGGCAGGCTGTCCAGCTTATCGTGAAAATCCCGGTATTTTTGGCGATAGCGCGCCAGCGCTTTTGGCGACCAATCCGGCGTCCAGCCGTCCGGGCGCTCCACCCGGGGAATATCGTCGCCGGTGGCCGGCTGCTGCACGATCCGCCACGCCCAAAATTCCCGGGCCAGCTTCTGTAAATCCGGGTTGGATTGCGCATAAGAAAAACTCCCTAAAAAAATTGTCAGCAGAAAAATTTGCTTTATCATTTCTGTCCTTATTTATTGATTTTTATGATTTTATCAACGACGCGTTTTGTGCGGCGTCCCACGCGATTATCGCAACCGCGCCAGTTCCTCCTTGACAGCCCGGATGTTTGCCCGCAGCTCTTTTTGCAATTGTTTAAAAGCGTACAAAACCGAGCTTTTAAATTGGATATTCAGCGAAAGTAAGTTCCTGAACTGATTTGTTTTAATGGCGTTGTTAAAATTTAACTTCCAGAAACTAATTAAATTTGACGGATCAAAAACATTGTGGCTTTGGAAGTGAACTTCCTGGTAGGGCAGCATTCGGTTAAGAATAAAATTTTTGTCGATATTGCACCATTCCTGAATTAAATCATAGGTAAATGAATACATTTTTACGATTTGTTGTAACAAGGCTTTGTTGGACATCAGTTGATAACCGCCGCTCTGTCGCATTTCTTCGTAGGCGATATCTTGCCCGCTGAAGGTGGCATAAGCAGAAATTGCGAAAAAAAATTGAAGCAGCGAATCATCCGGGAGGTTTTCGAGATTGTTGGATTTCAATACTTTCGGATAGATTTCTATGCCGTTTTTCAGGAATTGCATATCGGCGATGATGGCGGTGGAATCGGCGGTCATGCTTGCGTGCAGCGCTTCCAACAGCCGGATTTCATTGGCGCGGTTATCGCGATCCACCCGCCATTCGTTCAGCAAAAAGGAGAGGGTTATTCCGATGATAATGACAAAAATTTCGATGAGGTATCGCGGCCATTCGTTGCGAATCAGTTCAAAAAATGCTTTCATCCGGAAAATTTAGCAAAATTTTTTAAATAAGCAACAGAATGAATGATATTTATCATCGCCTGACGATTCGGCATTGACTTTTTACAACATGTATCGCAGCGCCGCATTCCAATTGCTGAATTGAAAAATATCTGAAAGCGCGGAGATGTTCAAGACGACGTTTTTCCAACGCATCCCCATCCCGAAAAGTTCAGCGCGTCCGGTTTCATCTCTGCCCGAGGTGTTCTTAAAACGCTGGTTTAGGATTTCGCTGTCAAGCACATTGCTGCCTGAAGAGTTTTTATAAAACCAAACCATGCCAAATCTCGCGCTCAAAAAACGATATTTCACTTCCAGACCAACCGGTAAAATGATTCCGACCTGATTGCTGCTGACATCCAATTCGTCTTGAAAAGTAATGTCAATCCCGCTGGAATCGATGCCGGAATATATATTTTCCTGCATGAATCGGTTTGGCAGGCTGCCGGACAGGCTGCTGTGTTCGTATTCGGTGATTGCCGCGCCATGAATTTTAACCTTTTCAGAGGCTTGAATGCGCTGCCCGATTCCCGCCCGGAACCGGAAAATACTGCCGTTATCATCAAATGAAATGTCGTTTTCCGCGGAAAAGGTTGTCAACTGGCCGGTGTTTCGCAAATCCAGGGCGTTTTTCCGGGATGATCGTAATTCCTCTGTCGGGACCCTGCCCAAAAAGCCGGTCGCAAACACAACGGTTTTTCTGTTATCCGCCTGGAAATCAACTTCGATACCGTTGACGTTTATTTTGCTGTTGAACCGCTCGGAAGAGTTGTTGCGGTTATCGCTGATTAGACTGTCTTCCGGGGAAATGACATATTGCAATCGGGTATTCTCACTTGAGGCGTTGTAATCACCATGATTTGAAAAAAGAACCGCGGAAATTTTCGGTTGAAATTTCCAGGCGCCGCTTAAAAAAGTCCCCCCGAGACTCAATCGATGCCGTTGAGCGGTAAGGCTTTTTTGGGTAACGAATTGATCGCGCCGATCGCTAAACTGATCTTGAAATTGATTCAAACGCCGGCTGTTGTAAGCGTTGTTATTGCGAAAATTGTGATACATAAAGCTGTAAGAAAGCGCAACCTGTGCATTCTCGGTATTCAAAAATCCGGCCCATAACTGCCCGTACCAATCTTTGATGCGCTCCGATGTTGTGCTGAGACCGATTTGTTCTCCGCCGTCATTGGGATCCAAATCAAAATCCACGCTATTATTATCAAAATCATCTCTCTCGATAGCGCCCCGCAGGAAAAAACCAATGGGAATATGGAAAAATTTTTCTCGCGGCGTCCAATAACCCAACGTTATCGCGGGATTACGATTAAACCGGTCATCTAAAACATTGCGATTTCGTGCACCGATTGGCGGAATTATAAATGAATATTCGATCACAATCGGCGGCGTATTGAAGATGTCAGAATCATCGCCAAGTGGAAAAACCTGGAGGGTTGATGACCGAAAAAGCGGTCGCTCGTATGCAGCATAAAATTGCGGCGTCGCTAAGCTGTAAATTTCCGCCGGGTTGCGAAACAGCGCGGTAATCGTATCTTCCACGACATTGAACAATTGATAACCCATTCCCTGTAAACGGGTAGAGATGAAATCTGTTTCTGCATACGGGAATCGAATCCGTTCAAAGCGAAGCGGGGAATACACCGCGCTTTTTATTGTTTGGGCATGCAACATGACCGGCAGTAAAATGGTAAAAAGCAAGAATAGACGTTTCATCAGCGCCTCTTTTCCGTGGTGACAAAATTTTTTGACACGATTTTTTTGGATTGCTAAAAACTAATTCAAATGCGCGGCGATTTCAAGAGAAAAATTTTCCCATCACTTGCTCGGTGGGTAGAGGCGTTTTGTTGATAACAGGGCGTTTAATTAAACGCCCCGGCTGTGGCGATTGCCTGGGAATATTCTACAATTATCATTCCCCATAAATACAATTGTTATGATGCGGACGTAGATTGGTTAATTCATAAATACGTTTTTTGGCAGAAAAATTAGGGGCAGAATGATTATTTTGTAGTTGTGTAGCAAGCGTTATGAAAGCCGTTGAAACGGCTGCAAAACATTCAGTTCTCTTATTAACACCGTCCCGGTAGCCGGGACGGTGTCAATGAGAAAAAAATCGAGCTAAAACAACCGTTTCAACGGTTTCTATATCCATAGCTACACAAATACATTATTTTTTATGAATTTAATGATTCTGCCAACAAATCATTCCGCCAAATCCGTTATTACCCGAAATTTTTAAGATAAAATCAAATATTACAGTAAGTTAAATTCGTTTTAAATAAAACCTGTGCATAATGCAGGGTAGATTGGTTGGAATTTATGCAAAAAAAGAGGTCGCCTCAATAAATCGTCATGGAAGCGCGCTTTGGAACTCAGCCACTTTCGAGTAATCTCCCACAAACCACAACCGCGGCGTCAAATCCGGGTCGTCGCCGGCGTAGTAGCCCCAGCCCACGATTTTGTAGTAATCATCTTCCACGGTTTCGCGAAAATATTCGATTTTTAAAGGATTGCGTTCATCTCGCTGCCAGATAATCGTGCCGGGGCCGCCCGGTTTGCCGTAGTGAATAACGGTTTCGTCCGGTTTTTTGACGATGCACCACAATCGTCCATCCTGCACTTTATTTACGCCCCGGCTTTCCACGGTGCGGGTTTTTCCATCGGCGTCCGCATAAGTGTCGCGGATGATCACGCGCTGAAAATAGGGACTTTCCGAAACATATTCCTGCCGTACTTCGATTTCCTGAATCGGGCGAAGCGCCAGTCCGGCAAATTCCAGGTTTTCGGTGATCTCCGGCCGGGCATTCCCTTTGTGCTGCCCAAGCGAATCCTCGTAAATGTAAAACGCGCCTTCCCATTTGCCGTCCAGCATGGAAAAAACATTGGCGTATTTTTGATCCACGGGCGTTACCAACGGCGGCGTGGAGGTGTTTCCCAGGGACTTTGGCACGGGCGGTTTATTGTTGCAGCCCGCAAACCCAAAAAAAACAATTGCTGCTGTCAGCGCTGTGCTCATTTTAGTCGTCATTTAACAATCATGTTTTTTGGATGAAGTATTCGTAAAAAAATAGCGATTAAGTGCCTGAAAATCAATCGGTCAATTTTATATTTAGCATCCAAGCCATTGCTCAATATTTATTAGCGAAATGTTGGATATGTTGGATAAACTTAAGGAATGCAATTCATCTTTTTCACGAATTTATCGCAAAAAAAAAAAAAACACCCAAATCTCAAAAGCCGCTTGGGAGTTTTTTAGAGAAATTTGAACACGGTTTTTGTTTTGGCAAACTGCCAAAAAAGCTACGATGCTCACGAAAAGCCGCTGGGGCCGCAACTGCCCCCGGAACCCGAATATGACGTCCCGGAAGCTGCGCCGGAGCCACTCGATGCGAATGTCGAAAACAATTTCTCGGTCGTTTCGCTGCCGCAATGGTCGCATTTAATCGGCCCTTTTTGCGACGAATAGACCAGCTTTTCAAACTTTGCCCCGCAATTTTTACAGCGATACTCAAAAATCGGCATAACAATTTCCCTTTCCCGTTTTCCTTTTAAAATACGTTTAACATATATCTTTGATATTCGATTGACCAACAACGATCCATCACCACATCCAGGCCGGCGTTCAGCGCTTTTTGCGCCGCCGGGGGATTGACCACGCCGAGCTGCAACCACAACGCTTTTGCGCCGGTTTCTATTGCCTGCTCAACAATTTCATCCACAAAAACCGGGCGGCGAAAAACGTTCACCAGGTCGATTTGTTCCGGCGCATCGCCCAGGCTGGGATAGCACCTTTCACCCAAAATTGTTTTGAAATTCGGATTTATCGGAATCACCCGGTAGCCTTCCGCCTGCATCATTTTCGCCACGCCGCGGCTGGGCCGAAAGGCGCGATCCGATAAACCGACAACCGCGATGGTTTTATGGTTTTTCAGAATTTCCGGAATATTTTCGTTAATTTTTTTTGTCATTTTTTTCCCGTTTTACACTGTTTTAGATGGAAAACAATACCCAAACGTTACAACGTTGACAAAATAATTCATTTGAAATCTGCCGCCAAACAATTATCTTTTCAAACTTTAGAATGCGAAAGGAAATTATGCGAACAGTCCATTACATCATTGCCACCGCTTTGGGCGCCGGCTATTCACCGACGGCGCCCGGAACCGCCGGAACGCTGCTGGCGCTGCTTATTTCGTTTTTCTTTTTCAAGGGCAATTTGCCGCTGCTGATCGGCGCGACGATTTTGGCAACCGTCATCGGCACAATTTCCGCGGATTTTGTGGAAAAAGACATGGGCACGGAAGACCCCTCCAAAGTCGTCATTGACGAAGTCGCCGGGATGTGGCTTGGCTTATGGTTTGTGCCGCCGGAGCCGATATTATACCTGATCGCCTTTGGGCTTTTTCGCCTGTTCGACGTCACAAAGCTTTATCCCATTGGCTCGATGAAGGACCTGTCCGGCGGCTGGGCAATTATGCTGGATGACAGCGGCGCGGGCATTTATACGTTGCTGGTCATGCGGCTTGTTCAGTTTTTTTGGTGAAAAAAACGCGTCGTTCGCGGTTTAGCTTTCGGGAGCTTTTCATTTGAAATTATCCATCGTAATACCGGTTTACAACGAAAAGGAGTTCATCCACGAGATCGTTCGGCGCGTGCAAAATAGCGATATCGGCGATTTGGATCGGGAAATCATTGTCGTGGATGATTGTTCCACGGATGGCACGCGGGATATTTTAATACGTGACATCGAACCGCTGGTTGACAAGGTGATTTACAAAGCGCGCAATGGAGGCAAGGGCGCTGCCCTGCGAAGCGGTTTTCAAGCCGTCGCCGGCGATATTATCGTGGTGCAAGACGCTGATTTGGAATACGATCCCGCTGAATACAAGGATTTGCTCAAACCTATTTTAGACGGCAAGGCGGACGTGGTGTATGGCTCGCGCTTTACCGGCGGGTACCCGCACCGG
>CAYVDX010000152.1:0-7880 GCA_964450485.1 uncultured Calditrichaceae bacterium | reverse complement strand
TCACCATGAACGCCGCGGACGCGCAGCAAACGGCCTTGCGCGACTACGGCGAAAAGCTGGGGCTGGCGTTCCAAATCAAAGACGATTTGCTGGATTTCGAAGCCAGCAGCGGCGTATTGGGCAAGCCGGCGTTGGCGGATTTGGAAGATAAAAAAATCACCCTTCCGGTGCTTTACGCGCTGCAAAAATCCCCGGCAAATGAGCAAAAAAAGATTTTCAAAATGATCAAAAATGGCGCCGGAAAAAAGGATTTGCAGTATATTCTGGCATTTGTGCAGCGGCAAAACGGATTGGAAGACGCCCGGGCAAAAGCGAATGAAATCAAGGATCAGGCGGTTGCCGCGCTGACGCCCCTGTCGGATTCTCCCGCAAAAACCGCGTTGACGAATTTGGCGGATTTTGTGGTCAATCGCAGTAAATAATCGTGACGCATCCGGGATTTTTAAGATAAAGTTATGCGAATATCCGTGAAATGTAAAAAGTGAAACGTGCCAATAAAGACAATCCATCCCACACTCTCCGGCATCCCGCTAAAATTCTGATCATCCGCCTGAGTTCCATCGGCGATATTATTCTGACAACCCCGCTGCCGCGGCAGTTGCGCGCGAATTTCCCGAATGCGCAAATTGATTTTTTGATTCGCCGGGAATACGCGGAATTGCTGCGCGACAATCCCCATTTGTCAAATCTGCTGGAAATCGATATTCGCGAAAAAAAGGCGCTGTCGGTCATGAAACAGAATATCCGCCGGGCGAACTACGACGCGATCCTGGATTTGCACGGCAATTTCCGCAGCATTTGGCTGACGCGGTTTTGCCGCCGGCCGCCGGTTTTTAGCATCCGAAAAAATAAATTCCTGCGCCATTTGCTGGTGAATTTCAAGATTAATCTTTATCCGAAATTTTACCCACAGCCGCTCTCTGTCGCAGAGAAATATCTGCGGACAGCCGCGCCGCTCGGCGTTGATTTGCGCGATGTACGTCCTGAACTGTTTTTGCCCGTCGAAATTCAACGCCGGGCGAAAAAACAGTGGCAGGATCTCTCCGAACAGGGATTTTTAGCGATCATCGCCCCGGGCGCGCGACATTTTACCAAACGCTGGCCGCCGGAATATTTTGCCGCGATGATTCGCAAAATGGGTGCGCAGTTTCACGGATTTCCGGGATCTTGCCGTGCTGATCGGCGGGCCGGAAGAAGCGGAAACCTGCGCGGAAATTCAACGACAGACCGGCGCGGCGCTCGCAAAAAATTTGGCCGGCCGGCTTTCATTAGCGGAAACCCTGGGCTTGATCAAACAGGCCCGGCTGTTCATCGGCAATGATTCGGGATTGATGCACGCCGCCGCTGCATTTCAAACGCCGCAGATCGCAATTTTCGGCTCAACCACGCGGGAATTGGGCTTTTTCCCGCTGAATCCACGCGCGGTGATTGTGGAAAATCGCGGTTTGTCCTGCCGTCCCTGTTCGCATATCGGCAAATCCGCCTGTCCCAAAAAGCATTTCAAGTGCATGCGCGATGTAACGCCGGAAGCCGTTTGGGCAGCGATCATTTCACTGAAAACAGGTGTTGATAAAAACGCAACGTGGGGTGTGAAACGTAAAAAGTGAAACGGGATTTACTGTTTTTTCATGAATTACGCTTCAGGTATCACTTTTCATCCCGAATTCCGGGAGAATCTTTTCCCCTTCGCCCTTCCCCCTTCCCATTTTCACTTTTTTTGTGTCACTTTCGTGTCCTCTCGTTTGTATATTCATTTTTCAAAGTAGGGGCGTAATGCATTACGCCCCTACAAATGACAAATAACACTGAAAGGAAACACGCGATGAAGCTTCGAATTGCCACGTTTAATATGGAAAACCTCGATGAGACCGACCGCTCGCCCACGCTGCGGGAAAGAATCCCCTTTTTGCGCCCCATGCTGAAGCGCGTCAATGCGGACATCCTTTGTTTGCAGGAAGTGCACGGACAGGAAAGGGAAGGTCAAAAACGCGCCCTGCTGGCGTTGGAAGAAGTGATTCGCGATACGCCGTACGCCGGTTATTTTATCGAACATACCCGGACTTCGCACAACGAAGCGTATGACAAGCGCAATCTCGTGCTCATCAGCCGCTTTCCGATCCGGAAAGTGCGGCAGTATCGCAACACGCTGGTCAAAGCGCCCAAATATGAGCGGGTCACCGCGAACCCGCCCGATGACGAAGCCGACGACGTGCGGGTCGAACGCCCCATTCTTTACGCAAAGATCGATATTGCGCCGGATATCATGCTGCACTTGATCAATGTTCATTTAAAATCACGGCTGCCCAGCAGCATTCCCGGGCAAAAAAAAGACCGCTTTGCCTGGAAAAGCAGCGCCGGTTGGGCGGAAGGATTTTTTATTTCTTCGATGAAACGGGTCAGCCAGGCGCTGGAAGCCCGGATGCTTATCGACTCAATTTTTGAGCAGGATGAATACGCGCGCATTCTGGTTTGCGGCGATTTTAACGCCTCGCCCGGGGAAGTGCCGGTGGAAGCCATTTGTGGAAAAGTGGAGGACACCGGTAACGCCAATCTGGCCCGGCGCGCGTTGGTTCCCTGCGAAAAAACCATTCCTGAGCCGTCGCGTTTTACATTTATTCACCGGGGCGAAAAGCGGCTGCTCGATCATATTCTCATTTCGCTGCCCATGCTCAGCTACTATCGCCATTCGGAAATTCACAACGAAAGCCTGCATGACGAAAGCGCGGCGTTTGCCACCGATAACAAGTTTCCCGAATCGGATCACGCGCCGTTTGTGGCGGAATTTGAAATTTAAATGTAACAATCGAAAATTGATGAACATTGCAACTTTTTCGCCTTTGATGAATCATATATTTGATTGAAACATTGGGAGAGAATCAATGACTTACGACATTCAAAACTTTCAAAAAGACGTCATCGACCGAAGCCGTCAACTGCCGGTGCTGGTGGATTTTTGGGCGGAATGGTGCGGTCCCTGCAAAATTCTCGGTCCGACATTGGAAAAGCTGGCTGAAGAACACAAAAACGAATGGGCCTTTGCCAAGGTAAACACCGAGCTGCATCCGGATATTGCCATGAAATACAATATTCGCGGCATTCCCAATGTCAAGCTGTTTATCGAGGGGCAGGTGGCGGATGAATTCACCGGCGCGCTGCCGGAGCCGATGATCCGCGACTGGCTGAAAAAAGCAATGCCGAACAAATTTAGCGGGCAGCTTGAGCAGGCCAAAAGGTTGCTTGAAAGCGGCGACGCTTCAAAGGCAATTGCAATTTTGCAAACAATTATGGAAGCCGAACCGGGAAATGACGCCGCCAAAGCCATGCTCGCCAAACTTTTGATTTTCAGGGATGCGGATCAGGCGAAATTATTGGCGCGGCAGCTCGAAGGTACGGAATACCATCAGTTGGCGGAAGCGGTTATCACGCTCGCGAATCTGTTTTACACGACCGCTCATCCCGAAGCGCTGCCCGATGCGCCGGTAAAAAAACAATATTTGACAGCCCTCGAAGCGCTTCGCAAACAGCAGTTTGACACGGCGTTGCAAAATTTCATCGAAGTGATTGGCACTGATCGTTATTATGACAACGACGGCTCGCGCAAAGCAGTCATCGCGATCTTCAAATACCTGGGTGAAGAGAATGAGTTGACCCGCAAGCACCGGTCATCGTTTAGCAGTGCGCTGTATGTTTAATTCCGCCTGACGATAAATCGACAGGCTCAGAGGTAGGAAGCGCCATGAATGGCGCTAAAATAGCCCGATTCATCGGGCTTCCCCTTTTGAGCTGTGGGATTCATCCCACAGCGGATTGTTTAATGCGTCACTCGACGATGACCGCCGTGCCATACGCCAAAATTTCCGAGGCCGCGCCCATCACGTAAGACGTGCCAAACCGCACATTCACAATCGCGTTTGCGCCCATTGATTTGGCGTCTTCGATCATGCGGTCGCTGGCCTGTTCGCGCGCTTCGGCAATCAGCTTGGTGTATTCCTCAATCTCGCCGCCGACCAGCGTTTTTAGCCCTGCTAAAATATCCTTCCCGACATGCCGGGCGCGAATGGTATTCCCCTTGGCAATGCCCAGCATTTTCACAATTTTTTTACCGGCAATCACTTCTGTGTTCGACAAAGTCATCGTTGTATCTCCTTGTATTTGTCGTGTTTACGCAATATTATTTTTTCCCGGATGACCGAGACAAGTAAAATAACGCCGCCCAGCACCAGCACTGAAATACCCGCTTTTAGCAATGGGGGCGTGCTGGTATCTGCTAAAAATTCGCTGACAACCTCAAATGCGCCGTATCCCAACACGATAATCGCGCCGATGGAAATCAGCACCCAGCTAATCCCCCGTTCCAGCCGATTGTAGAGATGACGCCAGTAATCATCCCAGGCCATCTCCGGCAATAAATGTTTTTTCATTTTCGATGTATCCTCCTTTAATTGTTGAAACATTTCCAATTCGCTGCGCTGCTCGGGGTGCGATTCGAGAAACGCCTGCAACTCCCGGGTTTCCGCCGGCGATATTTCGCCGTCGATTTTTTTCATAAACAGCGCCTGAAATTTTTCAAGATTTTCAGATTTTTGACGCATCATTTGCTCTAAAATATGAATAGTTCACAATTAATTCGCGGTTAAAATCAGACAAAATCATTGATGACAAAATCATTAAAAATAAAAAGATATATTCATTGTTTTGTCGTCAATCTTTTTGTCAGTGGTTCACTCCTTTTTTTGTTCACATACTTAAGAAGCTAATTATTCTACCGCTAAATCATTCTGTCATAAATTTTACACGCGATTAGCGGCTTTGACCTGTGTTGCCAAACGCTTTCGCGCATAAAACAGTCGCGACATGACCGAGCCGGGCGAAATATCCAAAATTTCGCTAATCTCTTTATAGCTATATTCCTGAAATTCTTTCAGCATGATTATTTCCCGGTCTGTTTTCGACAATTTTTTCAGTGCGTTCCAAAGTAATTGATGTCTTTCGGCGTCTTCCAATTCATCAGCGTCATTTTCGCTGCTGAAAAAATTTTCCGCGGCCTGCTCCGGCGATTCATCCCGACCGCTGAAAAAATCGCTGAACACCAGCCAGTGATTTTTTCGCCGGGAAAGATCGTTACGACACAAATTTCTGACGATCACATACAGCCAGGCAGTGAACGATTTGTCCGGATCAAATTTTTTGAGATTCCGGTGAACCCGCACAAACGCTTCCTGGGAAATATCCAAGGCCGCTTCCCGTTGATGAACCCGGCACAGCGCCATCGAATACGCATTTTGATAGTGCCGTTTCGCTAATAATTCAAAAGCGCCCCGGTCCCCGGCCTGGCAGCGCCGAATCAATTCCCGGTCGATATTTTTTGCATCGTTTGTTTCCATCGCTGTATAATATTACCCGGTTTCGGAGGATTTATTCAAATTTATTTTTTTTAATTCAGCTCACCCCGGCACGGGATGCGCCCCCTTTCCTGGGGCAAGGGGCGCCTTTGGAGCGAAAAAAACGAAAAATATATCGGAACATCCGTTTGTTTTTTTGCAGGTAAGGGTTGCCGGCGGTCTCTGCCAGGCAAATCGGCGTATTGCTTAACTTGACAATGTTAAATTTCAAAGGATTTTGACAGGATCAACAGGATATACATGATATTTCAAAAGAATGATCAACAAATCTTTAAATAATAATCCTGTTTAATCCTGTAAATCCTGTTTCAGTACCGGACAGTTTTTTTAATTAGATCAATTTTTTGCAGATTTGCCATGCCCGAATGCTTTTATCGGACATCCACAATGCTCAGCGTAATAGATTCCCGCTAAAAACGTGGGGTTGAAAATCCCGACCATCGGGGAATGACACACTTTTGGGATTCTAAAAAAAGTGTCCGGTACTGAGAAATCCTGTCAAAAAATCTAATTTAACATTGTCGAGGTAATGAGTTCGTTTTTATTATTATATGAAATTCGTTTTCTGTCATTATACTTATTAAGGGTGTAGATTCGGTTTTACTAAAACCGAATCTACACCCCAAAAAAACAGAGGAAAAAATGCGGATAATATTGTTGATTTTGCTGTTAGTTTCCTGTGCGCATTCGCAAGCGCATCATGTCGTACAATTGACGAAAGATAATTTCAAACGTCCGGTGGAACCGTCGATAGCCATTAACCCGGCGAATCCCGACAACATCATCGGGGCGTCGATTCGCTACGGCGATATGGACGCCGGCGAAACCCGGGTGGTCAACCTGCGCTATCATTCCCGCGATGGCGGAAAGACCTGGAGAATCGTCGAAGAAATCAACGCGGACCGGCGGCCGCAAGGCGATGACGGCATGACATTCAGCGCCGATGGCATTGCCTATCATTCATTTATTGCGCTGCGAGGCTTGCGCACGAACGAGCGCAAAGCCAATGGCATCTGGCTGACCTATTCGGAAAAAGACACCGATATTTGGCACGGCCCGGTCAAAATCGTCGATCACGTGAACACGATGCGCCCGTTTGAGGATAAACCGTTTCCCGTGGTGGATAACGCTCCGGGTTCGCCGCACCACGGAAATGTTTACATTGCCTGGACGCGCTTTGACGGCTACGACAGCCGCGTGCCCGGCGATTCGTCGCAAATCTATTTTTCCCGCTCCGAAGACGGCGGCAAAACATTCGACCCGCCCTTTCGCATTTCCCATGTCGGCGGCGACTGCCTCGACAGCGATTACACCGTGGAAGGCGCTGTCCCGGCAGTGGGATTGAACGGCGAAGTTTACGTTTCCTGGTCGGGACCGCGCGGCCTGATTTTTGATAAATCCCTCGATGGCGGCAAAACCTTCGGGAAAGATAAGGTGCTGACGGAATTGGTCGGCGGGTGGGATCAGGACGTTGCCGGTATTTCCCGCTGCAATGGTTTTCCGATCACCAAAACAGATTTGAGCAGCAGCAATTATCGCGGCACTGTTTATGTAAATTGGACCGACGAACGAAACGGCGATCCGGATGTCTTTGTGATGTATTCACGCGACGGCGGTGAAAGCTGGTCAAAGCACGTGCGTGTCAATGACGACCCGATTTTTAACGGAAAAGCGCAGTTTTTTACCTGGATGGCGGTGGATCCGGTCGATGGTTCGGTGAATATCGTATTCTACGATCGCCGCCATTTTGATGACGCCACCACGGAAATCTATCTCGCCCGCAGCGTGGATGGCGGGCAAACTTTCCGAAATCACAAAATCAGCAAGGTTGCGCCTTTCAAATGCTTTAAAGATGTTTTCTTCGGCGATTATATCGGCGTCGATGCGTATAACGGACGGGTTGCCGCTATTTTTCAAACGTTTATCAGCGAAAAAAACACCGCGATCTCCGCGGCGATTTTTAATTTTAAACCGGGAACGCAAAAAACGAATTGAAATTTCGCTGCATAAATTATTCAACGATGATAACACAAATAATTCACAAATATTATTTTTAGTTCTATGTCGTTTCGTGTGGGTAGCGACTCTGTTGTTCTTTTATATTCAAGGCGCTTTTTACGCCAACGGCGTTATACACTAAAGCCCAGGGTTTCCCGGCGTTCCGCATAGGCGTAAACCTTAAGGATTTTCTATCGTCCCTACGGGACTATGCGAAGGTTTTGTGGCTTTATTTTGTCCCACCGATAAATCGGTGGGCTATTTTCAGATGTCCCGTAGGGACAATTTGACAATAGCCACGGCATTTATGCCGTGGTTTAGATAAAATTTAGCCCAAAAGTCCCGGCGGGACGACCGAAAATGCTAAGGTTTACGCGCGTGCGGCGTTCCGGGACACCCTGGGTAAAAAATGCCAACATCATTTATACCCCAACGGGGTTACACAATGCCTCGCGGTTTTGTTTAACCCCGTTGGGGTAT
>CAYVDX010000151.1:0-7913 GCA_964450485.1 uncultured Calditrichaceae bacterium | reverse complement strand
CAAGTATTGACAAAAATGAGCGATTCTCGTTACAAAGCTCCCGCTTTGTAACGTTGTTTTTCCCAAAAGCTCCGCTTTTGACCACCTTTCTCAAAAGTGTCCGGTACTGAATCCTGAAATTGAAAAAATGTGAATCACGCTGTAAAATAACAAATTTATTAGCGGATTCAAAAAAGTATCGTCGCCGGCTACAAACAATTCGTCCGTCCCCCATCCACCGGCAGGTTGATTCCATTAATGTAACCCGCCGCCGGCGACGCTAAAAACGCCGCGGCGTAAGCAAGCTCGGCCGGTTCGGCAAAGCGTTTTGCCGGAATTGCTTGCCGCCAGTTTTCCGCGATTTCCCGCGCGGTTTTGCCCTGTTGCGCGGCGCGAGCGTCAAAAAGTGAAAACAAGCGCTGCGTTTTGGTTGCGCCGGGCAGAATATTGTTGACCGTAATGCCAAACGGCGCTAACTCCCCGGCCAGCGTTTTTGCCCAATTGGCGACCGCGCCGCGAATGGTGTTGGAAACGCCTAATCCCGGAATGGGCTGCTTCACGGAGGTGGAAATAATGTTGATAATTCGCCCGTATCCGGCGGATTTCATGCCCGGAACGACCGCCTGCGCCAATAGTTGATTGCAAACGAGGTGCTGGGAAAACGCACCGGTGAATGCCGCCGCATCTGCGTCGAGCAGCGGTCCGCCGGCCGGGCCGCCCGTGTTGTTGACCAAAATATGCACCGGCGAATGATCCGCCAAATATGCCGCGATTTTTTGCCGCAACGCATCCGGTTTTGTAAAATCGGCCTGAACAAAACCGTGCTGTTGGCTGTCTCCGGCGGAAAGTTCCTGCAAAACGCTTTGCAGCGCAGATTCATTGCGGGCAACAAGCGTTACCGATGCGCCCAACCCGGCGAATTCCAACGCAATGGCTTTGCCGATGCCCTGGGTGCTGCCGCAAACGATGGCGTGTTTTCCGGTTAGTTGAATATTCATTTCGATATCTCTTCACAAAGTGTTAATAATTTATGATAAAAAACGGTTATACGTTATGAACGATTTCTACAAAAGTCAAGGGATTTGCCAGTCGTAATAACGGTTCGATTGCGCTTTTCACATTATTTTGCTAATTCTTTATGGTAAATCATCAACTACCAAAATAAAAGCCCTTCTTTCCGGTGTGCTGAAAAGAAGGGCTATGAACGTGAATTCAGTATATTTTTTGATATTTATCTGCTTTGGTCGGGATGAAATTATCCCCGATTTTATTTTATCAGCATCATTTTGCGGACTTGTGAGAAACCTTGCCCTGAGCCTGCCGAAGGGTTGCCCGCGGACAAACGATACAGATACACGCCGCTGGCGAGATTTGAAGCATCAAACGGTATTTCATAACGTCCCGCCGGTAATTCCTCGTTGATCAACTGCGCCACCTGCCGTCCGTTGAGATCAAAAATGGTTAAACGAACCCCGACTTGTCGGGGCAGGGCAAACGCGAATGTGGTTGTCGGGTTGAAAGGATTGGGAAAATTTTGCGCCAGTTCAAAAACTTCCGGGATTATGGTGGTTTCCCCTCCATCAGCGCCTCGTTTTGCACCGCCCTGGCTGACATGCTGCACGGCTGTGTTTAATCCATTTGAATAGTTGGATGTTTTATTCTGCGTGTCAACGGCTTTAACATAATACGTATGAGTAGAGGGTCCGCTGGCGATCTGAACGCCCCATTCCACAAAAAACGTGTCGGTGATAACACTGCTGCCGCTGATTTTGCTGATACTTCCGCTATTGATCTGCCGGTACACCTCATAACCGGCAATATCCGGTTCGCGGTTTGCCGCCCATGTAATTTTGATGCCATCATTGCCGCCGGAAGAGTAGTTTGCCAAACTAATCAAAAATGGATTTGCCGGAGCAGCTAAAGTATCATAAGCGCTGCCAATATATAGATTAAATGTCAATGTATTGCTCTGTTCATTTATGATTTCAATAGCAATATTACCTTTGGCCTGTGGATTGGAATATGGTGTAAACACTTTTTGAGTCGTTAAGGTGAAGTGATCATTACCATCACCCCGATACACCGGAATTTCGATAAACGCGTTAGTAACGCGATCCCGATATGCATTGATTAACCAATCTCCGGAAGGAGGAGGCGCATTGCATAGAGGTTGGCTGCTCCATGTGAAAGGTACATTAAAACAATCATTATATCCATTCGCATCGGGAGATACGCGTTTATAAACTGGAAATCCATCAGTAAAATACGAAGGGCAATATTCTTCGGTAACTTCCCATTTCCAGGTACCATCTGCAGGTATTAATCGAAGACCAGAAGCGGGGGAACTGCTCGTTTGATGTAAAATATATAACCCTTTTATATTATTATTGCTATTGTCGGACGCATCAAACTGCGAAACTTTGGCGTGATATTCCAGACGATAATATTCATCAGTAGTACCCGGAATTGAGATTTTGTAAGAAGCGTTCGTACTCACATAATCTGTCAGGGTTTGATTGAGTAAAGTACCTGAGGAAAGCGCGACTTTAACCGGTGAATGCCAGCCGACTTTCTCTCTTTCCCACGAATTAGGTTGCCTGATTTTTCGTGTATCAAGGGTATGCCTCGCTCCCCATGCTTCTAACATTGCCCAAAACCCCGTTCCATGATGAATATTATTCCCACCTAACCAAAAATGTGCAGTTTCGTGAATTTGGACTCGCATCGGTCCTTTGTTTTGATTTAACCCACCGTCATATCCTGATTGCATTACAACTGAAGTCCCGGCACCATAATTAATTCCTAAGCTTGAAAATCCGTGATAAATGTGGCGAACTCCACTATCCACATTGATAACCGGATCATTTAAATCCCATCCCAGATCTCCAATACCTGTATTTGCTTTACCGTTAGCTTCAAATCCTAAATCTATTAATCCTTGCTCGGGATCGGACAAGTCTTGCGATACATTTCTCCATACGAAGTACACCATATCAACCCTTCCGTCTGAACCGGGCTGATATGAAGTTGTGGTTATGCGTCGTCATCTATCAAATTGAGCAAAATCTAAATTAACGTCAAGAGATAGTATTATTTCTTTATGAATTGCCCAACGCTTCAAGCTATTATCCAAATACCATTGCCGGGAATGAGGAGAGACTAAAAAACGTGATGTGCCGGTTAAAATGAATTTTCCGGCCGAAACCTCTCTGAAATAATGGGTAAGATTTCCATCCTGGCTGTTTTGGTCAGCAGTACTATCTATGAATGTTTGTAAAAAAATTGGAGGTTGGTTTTTAGTCCAATTACTGTTATTAATGTCATAATTATCATCTGGAAATTGCGCATAGATGATCAGAACATGAAGTGTATCCTTCGCTGTTAGGTAAAGCCCTTGGTTAGGAAAATATGGAGGAGGTGTTGCCTGAATTGTACCACAAAGGACTTCTGAAATTTGTCCCTTCACATCATATACAGAAGTGATGGATAAGTTTAGAATAAACAGAATATAAGCAAACTTCTTCATAACTCTTCTCCTTTGTTATTTTGTATAAATTATTTTTCGTTGGATGAATTGCCTGTCTGCTGTAAGCTGCAAAAGATATATTCCTCCGGTCTGAGCATTTAAATCCAACAGGTACGTATAACGTCCTGGCCCCCGTAAAGCCTTATCGATACGACGCACTTTTTGTCCAAGTATATTGAAAAGGTTCAGTTCTATGTTAACCATCTTTGGCAGATCAATAATAAATTGAGTGGTGGAATTAAATGGATTTGGGAAATTTTGCGAAAGAGAAATCTTCACAGGTAGAAATCCTGGCTGTTGTTCAATGCTGGTGATGATCCCAAATGTATCACTTTCAATGATACAACCAGTTAAAGTTGTATATTGTGGATCTTCGGTAAAATCTGTTCTGATTTTTCCAAATCCCGCTGCGAGTTGATCGGAAAATGAGATAAAATCGCTGCCTCCGGAATCCGGATGCAATGGGGAAAAGTTGATGGTTTTTACAGTAGTCATTTTTGTAAATACCTGCCGCACTTCAATTGTATCGACCCAGGCCCATAAATGACCAAATGCGAACCAGGTTGTATCGGTATCCGCTCCTAAGACATACATCAAGTCGTTAGTATAGCCGGAATAAACATTGTTTAGTGAATCGATGACCCTCAATGGCATAGATTCATTATTATAAAACAAATAGCGATTTCCATCAATGTCGAGAGAATCTCTGGTAAGGGTTAACGTCCAGGAAGTGTTTGAGAAAACCTTCTGGTACCGCCAGAAATCCCCGATATGCGACGGGAAAAAATTCAGCGAGTCAGACTGTTGGGCGTTTATGCTGGTAAACCAACACAGCCCTGCCAATATTAAAATCATCCGTTTTGTTTTTATCTTCATGGCATACCTCCTGGTTTGGTGTGTACAAAGGATTATGTTTGCACGACAATACTTTGGGGGTAAGCGTTCTCAATTTTATAGAGAAGGCTCATCCAGCCCCGTTCACGCGGCAGCTTTGCTGTATGAACAGAACAAAATTTTTTCGGAATTCAAAGACAAAATAATAAACCGAAGTGAATATTTCAAGGGCTAATTCCCTTTTTTTTTTAGACTTATGCGATTTTAACCCGTGCGAGTTAAACACAATTATTTCATCGTTTTACGGATGATTTGCTGCAAAACCTGAGTTGTGCGTTCGTTTGAATTTCTGATGGTACGTTGCTGAAAGTGTTTTTGTGGGGGAATTTACTTGGCCGTTTTGCGCTGCGTAAAATAAAAACTGAGTTTCTTTTTCAAATGATCCGGCAGTTCCGGCAAGCGGGAACGCGGAATCAAAAATGTGGAAATATTAAACAAATCCGCAAAGACGCGGTGGCTTTCCGCGGTATTTTTCAAATAGCTGTACCCGGCAGAGCCGCCGGTGCCGGTTTTTCGTCCGATCATTCGCAGCACCATCAGCGCATGGCGGTATCGCCAGGTGGACAGCAGTTCGTCGATGTCCAGAATTTCCGCCAACAGCTTGAAGGGCAAATGCAAAATCGGCTGATCGCGATAGAGGTTGATGAACAATGCGGCCAGCGTCGCGTCGTACGAGAGCCGCCGCCGTCCTTCGCTGATGAGTTGATCGTGTTTTTCCCGCTGCAAAATCGTGTCGAAATGCTTTTGAGTTGCTTTCAACATTTGCAAACGGTGTTGGCGATCCCGCGCATCCAGCGCAGTGCTGATCAGCGTTTGTTCCTCTTCTTTCAACATCGCGTCCACGGCTTTTTGATAAGCGGCGACAAAATTAAACCCGGTAAATTCCAGAAACGGGGTGCGTTCCAACCAGCCTTGCAGCAATTCAAACAGCGATGGCTGCGATTCCGCCGCCAACAGTTTGCCCTGCTGTTCCGGCGGAAAGAGCTGATGATAGGCCTGCCGGCTGTATTTAACGCGCTGCGGCGTTTCCAGCCCCAGCTTGATTTCCAACAAACGGAATTGCATGCTTTGGAAACCCGACGCCGGGGTCAGCAGGTTGCGAAAATCCAAAAAATCCTGCGGCGTCATCGTCTCCAAAATGCGAATTTGATCAATCATTATTTTTTGAATTTCCACAATGCGGTGCAGCCGGGCGATTGCCACGCCGATATTTTTTTCATCCACATAATCCTCTTTGAACATGGAAACGACCGAATCCAACTCATGCAGCACCTGTTTGAACCATAGTTCATAAGTTTGGTGGATGATGATAAAAAGCATTTCATCGTGGGAGGGTGCGCCCAGTTCCGTGCTTTTCAGCGATTGGCTTTCCAGAATTTTATCTAACTGAAGATAGCTTGAATAATCAACCGGGCGCTGCTGTTTTTTCATCGGATTTCCTCGGAATGTGGCTAAAACTGTAACGATTCAGCTGTCTCTGCCCCGGTTTTTCGGGGGATAAACGCGGATCAAATCTAAAATTGTAATACGAAAAAAAATGGAGACAAAAAATAATTGTGAAGCGGGTGCAGCGTAAAATAGCTCTCAGACATCCATAAATGCTTCGATCATCGTGCGAAACTCGCCAAGGTTAAACGGCTTTTGGATAAAACGGTTGTTCGTTTCCTGTATAAATCCTTCGATTTTAGCATCCGGTTGATAGCCGGACATAAAGAGAACCCGGCTGTCTAATTGGGGATAATCCGGTGAGATTTCTTTAAATAAATCTAACCCATTCATATCCGGCAAAGAAATATCCATGATGGCAAAGTGAACCGGGTGTTTTTTTAACAACGCTTTTGCTTGTTCCGCGGTGGCGGCGTGTAAAATTTCCTTGTCATACATTTCAAAAATATCTCTAATCAACGCCGCGATATTTTCTTCATCTTCAACAAGCAGAATCGACAGGTTTTCCATTTTTACTCCGATAATTTTTCTCTCAGCAGTTTATTCACAACGCCCGGGTTTGCCTTGCCGCGGGTGGCCCGCATCACCTGTCCCACAAAAAAGCTCAACACCTTCTCTTTCCCGCCGCGAAACTGTTCCACCTGTTGGGGATTTTCCGCGATCACTTTGTCAACAACGGTTTCAATCGCGCCGGCGTCGGAAATTTGCGCCAAACCTTTTTGCTCGACAATGCTTTTTGGCGCCGCCCCGCTTTTCAGCATTTCTTCAAAAACGGTCTTTGCGATACTGTTACTGATCGTTTTATTATGGATTAAGTTTAGTAAATCCGCAAAATTTTTTGCCGGTATGGGAAAATCGGCGATCTGAATTTTGCGTTCGTTTAACACCCGGATGACGTCGCCCATCACCCAATTGCTGATCAATTTGTAGTCGCCGCACGTTTCGGCGACGGCTTCATAGTATTCCGCCAATGGTCGTGAATCACACAGGCGTTCCGCGTCGTACTTCGGCAATTGAAAATCACGCATAAATCGTTGTTTTTTATCGTTTGGCAGCTCCGGCAATCCATCGCGAATTTTGGCAATCCACTCCCGCGAAACCTTTAGCGGGGTCAGATCCGGGTCGGGAAAATAGCGGTAATCGTGCGCTTCTTCCTTGGAGCGCATGGTGCGGGCAGTGTTGGCATTGGCGTCCCAAAGCAGTGTTTCCTGCACGATTTTGCCGCCGTCTTCGACAATTTGAATCTGGCGATTTATCTCATAAGTCAAGGCCCGCTCCACATTTCGGAATGAATTCATATTTTTGACTTCGGTTTTTACGCCAAGCCCGCTGTCGCCTTTTGGGCGAATGGAGACGTTGGCGTCACAGCGGAGGCTGCCTTCTTCCATGTTTCCGTCGCAAATCTCCAGGTATGTAACCAGTTGTTTGATGCGGGTCAGGTATAAATATGCTTCCCGGGCCGTGCGAATATCCGGCTCGCTGACAATTTCAATCAGCGGCACGCCGCTGCGATTCAGATCAACCAGGGTATCGTGACCGGCCAGTGCCGTATCGTGGATCGATTTTCCGGCGTCTTCTTCCAAGTGAATGCGATTCAGGCGGATGCGCTTGCGCTGCCCGTCGATTTCAATATCGATAAATCCATCGTGGCACAGCGGCAGTTCGTACTGCGAAATTTGGTAGCCTTTGGGCAAATCCGGGTAAAAATAGTGCTTTCGCGCAAAGCGGCTGTACGGCGCAATTTGGCAATTGGCGGCCAGTCCCATTTTGATGGCAAAATCCACTGCCCGGCGATTGAGCACTGGCAAAACGCCCGGCATGCCCAACACCACCGGATCGGTTTTGGCGTTTGGTTCTCCGCCAAATTGTGCGCTGGATGCGCTAAATATTTTCGATGCGGTTAAAAGCTGCGCATGAACTTCTAACCCGATGACTGCTTCGTATTCTGTTTTCATGTTGGATTCTGGATGCTGGTTACCTGTTTTGGGTGTAGATTCGGTTTTACGTAATTATTACCTCCAAATATGTCACTCCCGGCGTGCCGGGATTTTGAGGCTTTAATAAAGCC
>CAYVDX010000150.1:0-7915 GCA_964450485.1 uncultured Calditrichaceae bacterium | reverse complement strand
ACGATTTGCGTATCGCCCGGCAGCAGGGTAAAAGCACCGCCGCCGCTCTGGATTTCAAAATCGGTCACTTTCCCGGCCAGCGACCCGTCGCTGACAACCAAATCGGCAGTGCCTTCGTTGATGACTTGGAATGTTTGCGAAACCGTATCCTGCAGGGCGACTTCGCCAAAATTCACGGCCGTCGGCTGCACCGCGATATCGGGAATTCCCAGCACATTTGCCGTCAGCGGCACGACCACCAACGCTTCGTCGGGATCATCGCTGGCGATTTGCAATGCGGCGGCATTTGCGCCGAGGCTTGACGCCGTGAAGGTGATTTCAACCTGTTGGCTCTGGGCAGGCGGTAATGTAAACGGCGCAAAACCGTTGGTTATTAAAAAATCAGCGCTATTTGCGCCGGTGATATCCGTTGCGGAAACGATCAGGTCAAAATCGCCGTCGTTGGTAACTGTTACGATGCTTGTGGCATTTAGCCCGATCACAACATCGCCAAAGTTGACGCTCAACGGTGAAACGGTGATATCCGGCGTAACGCCGTTCCCGCTCAATGGAACGTCAAATATCGATTCATTAATATCTGAATTCTCAATCCGAAGCGTGGCGGATTTAGGACCGATCGTTGCCGGCGTAAAATCAACGGTTACGGTTTGGCTGCCGCCGGGTGCAATCGTGAAAGGCGCAGCGCCGGCGCTGACCAAAAATTCAGCGGCATCGACGCCCACGAGCGATAACGCGCTCACATCCAGGTTTGCAGTGCCGGAATTGCTGATTACGAAATTTTGCGCAAGGGTTGTATTGATTCGCACATTGCCATAATCATGTGTCAGCGGAGTGACATCAATCTCCGGGGTAATCGAATTACCCGTCAGGCTTACGTCCAATTGCGGTGTGTCGGGATCATTGCTGACAAGCTGTAACATTGCGTTTTTGACGCCGATTCCCGCGGCTGAAAAAGCAAGATCGACGACATGCGAATCACCTTGTGCCAATGAAAATGGCGCGCCGCCGTTGGTAATGGTGAAATCCGCGGCGTCGATTCCGGTGATATTTGCAGCAGAAACATCGAGTACAATATCACCAATGTTTCGCACAACAACTTGCCGGGTCGCCGACGCGCCTAAAAGCACATCGCCAAAATTTAGCGACAGCGGCGCGGCAACAATATCTGCCGGGCCTACGGTTAATGTAACCGGAACAATAATTGTCGGCGTTACGATATCATCGCTGTTGACATGCAGCTCGCATTCGTAAATTGCCGGCGCCAAACCGACTGTGTTAACACTGATCGTGACGTTATCACTACCGCCGGGGGCAATTGCATTGGTAATGCGTTCTTCACTAATCCACGGACATCCCGGGGTGATTAAAACCGCCAGGCTATCTTTGACGTAAATTGAGTTAAAAGCAATTTGCAACCCGGTGTCGCCGGTCTGGTTTTCGATGCCGACAGTGGCTTGATTCAATATACCGGACATTGAAAGATATTTATATTGAATGGTTCCATCGGATTTCAGGATAACCTGGAAAGTGTAAAGACTGTTACCGCCAAACCGTTGGACGTCTGTAAATTGAATGATAAATTCATTGGTATTTACATCGAATAAAAAGTGAACCCGGCCGTTTTCGAACCCGGGATTCAGGTCATCCCAAAAGGGTGCGATAAAATCATTCGGTTTGCTGGTATTCGGGATCGGTTCGTTATTCCGCGTTTTTGCGGAATCACTAAAAGCGAGATAGCCATTTGAGCTTACTTTGACGCTGTTTCGTAATTCGCCGTAAAATGGAAATGTGAACGGTAATGAAACGATCTGAAAATCGTCATCTCCCAACGGCAAAAAAATACCCGAAACGCTAATGTCATTCCAGACAAACTCGGGGCCGCCCGGCTCGTCGCTATCAATATATGAATATCCAAATGTATCCGGACCGCCAATCCCACGAGACGCAACCGGCCCAATCCTTGGATCCGTTGTGTATTTATCAAAATTTGCAGGTTGTGTAAAAATTTTCGGAGGAGAATTAATCTGCGAAATCGTTTCGCGATTGATGTGAATCGGTAATCGACGACCATCTTTCAGCACTAAAGAAGGGTCAACTTCCAAGATATTCCATAATAGTTCGGTGGTACCGGTATTTTTGATGGTTAAAACGTCGGAAGCATTACCGTTTACCGGTGTGACAAAATTTAAAGACAGCGGCGTAACAACAATTGTACCGCCTGAATCTTGAACATCGTTTAAATGTGTCGTTCTCTGCGCCCACAATCCTTGTGACATAAATACAACAATTGCAAAGAGCAGTCGTGCATAGCAATTCCGCATAAAAAACCTCCTTATGAAATCTGATAGAGAACAAGAGCAGCAGCAAGAGAATTGGCAAAGCTCGTCGCATGTAAGTTAATACATTCGTTACAAATTTTCAACCCCTTAACTCCAAAAAAGCAAAATATATCAAAAAAACTGTATTTTATTTTAAAACAACCATTTAGGCGCATATCGTGCATTGATATTGGATAGCAGAAACACAGTGAGAAAGGACGAGAATATTTCAAAAAACGATAGGATTGATAAAGTTCAAGAACCCCTGAATTTATAGCTGTGATTTATATCACGATAAATGCCTGGAAAAATTATTTCAAATTTTATTGACTCTTTTGTAATTTAGCGATTCAGCACCGGATACTTTTGAGAAAGGTGGTTAAAAGCGGAGCTTTAGGGGAAAATGACGTTACAAAGCCCCGAAAATCGGGATAAACAATCCGCTTGGTAACGAGAATGGCTGATTTTTGTCGATGCTTGTTGCACCCGGAGCGCCGGGGGGTACAATATTACCGTCATAAACTACGTAAAATGAAATCTGCACCCTTAAAAAGTATCCGGAACTGAATTTAGCGAATGATTTTTCGGATTGACTTTCAAAAGTGAGTTACTTAAATTTCGCCCGCTTTTTACGATGGGGCTGTAGCTCAGTTGGGAGAGCGCTGCGTTCGCAATGCAGAGGTCAGGGGTTCGAATCCCCTCAGCTCCACAGGATGTTTCAATTTTACAAAAGCCAGGTCCCGCGCAATAGAACGCCGCCGAACTCCGCCAGGTCCGGAAGGAAGCAACGGTAGGTGGTCCCTCTATGTGCCGTGGGGTAGCCTGGCTTCTTATTTTTTCCGCCACTTTTTGCTTTTTACTTCTCATTTTTTAGTTTATATTTCTCTTCTGTGTAATGAATTGTAACCAACAGCTTTTTACAAAATTATATCCGGTAGGTTCATGACTTATATCGTACTCGCCCGTAAATGGCGGCCAATGATTTTTGAAGATGTGGTTGGTCAGGAACACGTCACGCGCACGCTGACGAATGCCTTGGCCCAAAATCGCCTGGGGCATGCCTTTATATTTGCCGGGCCGCGTGGCGTGGGAAAAACAACCACCGCTCGATTACTGGCCAAGGCAGTGAATTGCGAACATCAACCGGCGGTCAATCCGTGTAACGACTGTGCAAGCTGCCGTGCCGTAACAAGCGGACAAAGCCTCGATGTCATCGAAATCGACGGCGCCAGCAATCGAGGTATTGACGAAATTCGCAACCTGCGGGAAAACATTCGGTTTGCACCGGCGGCTTCGAGCCACAAAATATATGTCATCGATGAAGTGCACATGCTCAGCAAAGACGCCTTTAATGCGTTGTTGAAAACGCTGGAAGAACCGCCGTCCCACGCGATTTTTATTTTTGCAACGACTGAAATTCACCGGGTCCCGCTGACCATTCTTTCACGTTGCCAACGGTTTGATTTTAGACGCATTCCCACAAAAACCATCACCGATCAATTAGCGAAAATCGCCAACGAAGAAAAGATTGCGGCCGAACACGACGCGCTAATGCTGATTGCCCGTAAATCCGAAGGCAGCATGCGTGACGCGACCAGCATTTTAGATCAACTTTCGTCATCTGTTCAAACTGAAATTTCCGTTAAGCAGGTGCAGGAAACGCTGGGAATCATTGGCGAGGATTTATATTTTGAATTTACCGGTTTAATGCAACAAAAGGATGACTCTGCAATTTTAAAATATGCCCAGAATTTGTTTTTTCGCGGGCACGATGTGGTGAATTTCATCCATGGACTGGAAGAACATTTTCGAAATTTGCTGGTCGCAAAGGCAATTGGCAACGCAAATGCGGTGGAAACATCTGATTTTTATAAGAAACAATATGAAGCATCCGCCGCGCCCTTTGCGGAAAATGACCTGTTGCACTATTTAGACATTTTGGTGAAAAATGAGCAAATTTTAAAATATAGCGAGCACCCGCAACTGATTCTTGAATTACTACTGTTGAAATTGGCCAATAAACCCCTGGCTGTTGATTTAGAAACATTGCTGGCATTGTTAAAAAACAATCCCGGCGCCGCGCCAACGGGTGCGTCTCCCACAAAACCGTCCCCTCCCCCATCGCCGGGAAATTTACCGGTTCAGCCGAATCGTTCACCCGCTTTGCCGGCAGCGGACAATCCTCCGAAGAAACCGCAAAAACCATCGTCCGGTGAAACGCCCTCGCCGAAAAGCGAAGTTACAGAACTGAAAACGCCGCCGCCGATTCGCAAGAACAGGACGAATATTCCCAAGCCGCCGCCGTCGCCTAAAACGGATTCCGGCGCGGCTGAACAAACCGTAAGCGCGGAACAAGCGCCGGTATCTCTAAAGATGATATCGGATCACTGGCCGGACATCATTGCGGAGGTCAAACGGGAAAAAATCGCGTTAGCCTCTTTTTTACAAGATGGCGTTCCGAGTGCCTTAACTGACGGAATACTGTCGATTGCCTTTGATCCAAAGACCAGCTTTCACATGGATCACGTGCAAAAAAATGCCGGAATGATCGAGAAAGTGTTGAAGAAAAGATTTAACGCATCAGTTAAAATCAGTTGTGAAAAACGAGATTTTGAGAAGGAAGGCATCCAAAAAAAGGTTCATTCGCCCGAAGAGGTTTTTGAAAACATAAAGAATAAGGAACCGGTTCTAAAGAAAATCATAGAACTGTTTGATTGTGAAAACCCGGATTAAGGAGTCAAATATGAAGCCAAATCTTGGCGATTTAATGAAAAAAGCGCAGGAAATGCAAGAAAACATGAAGCAGGCGCAGGAACAGCTTGCCAATATCACTGTTGAAGGCACGGCCGGCGGCGGAATGGTTAAAGTTATCGCAAATTGTAAACATCAAATTGTTAATATTGATATTGAGCCGGAAGTAATTGACCCGGAGGACAAGGAAATGCTGGAAGATTTGGTCGTCGCCGCCATTAATCAAGCCCTGGCGCATGCAAATCTACGTGCGAAGGAAGAAATGCAAAAAAGCATGGGGCCAATGATGGGTAATTTGAACCTCGGCGATCTAAAATTACCGGGAATGTAGCATGAAGGCGCTTCCGGAAGCATTAAAGCAATTAATCGGTGAATTTAGTAAATTACCGGGCATTGGTCGAAAATCCGCCACGCGATTGGCGTTTTATGTGCTCGACACACCGCAGCAGGAAAGTGAATCGTTGGCGCGTAGTATTTTGAAGGTCAAAAAAGAGATTCGACTTTGTTCGCAATGCTTCAATTTTACGGAAAAAGACCCCTGTGAAATCTGTGGGGATTCCAATCGACAACGAAATACGATTTGCGTTGTGGAAGATTCCCAAACGCTTTTGATGCTTGAAAAAACGAATGAATACAAGGGGTTATACCATGTGCTTGGCGGCATCATCAGCCCCCTGGATGGCGTCGGACCGGAGGATTTGCACATTAAGGAATTACTCCAACGCGTTGGAGAGGTTTCCGAAATTATTCTTGCGTTGACGCCGAGTACGGAAGGCGAAGCAACATCGATTTACCTGGCTAAGTTATTGAAATTACAGGGAAAGAAGATAACCCGTTTGGCGCGCGGCATTCCATTGGGCAGTTCACTCGAATTCGTCGATGAAGTGACGCTTGGTCGTGCTTTACAAGCGCGGGATGAAGTTTAATTCCGAATCACAAATTGAGTAAGAATGATTACATCACTTTGTTTTTCCCCGGAAGTTTCCTGTATTCGCGGGAATGACATTGCAGGAGTTCCCTTCTAAAAAGATCAACTCTAAATCCGCAACTTTTAATAAAAAACGTGTTCGGATATGCTCAAAAAATTTATCAACAATCTGAAACCAACGACTGCTTCAACCGAAAATGCTGTTGATGTAAAAATCTGTCGTTCTATCGAGGATTACCAGCAAATATTACAGCAGAGTCAACAAAAACCGGTGCTTTTATTTAAGCACTCCAATGCTTGCCCGGTTTCAGCACGCGCCTGGCGTAAATTTGAAAAATTTGTTACGACGGCAATCGGAATTGAGGCCTGGCAAGTGTCCGTGATCGAAAACCGTGCTGTATCTCAACACATTGCCAGCGATAGCGGCGTTCACCACCAATCGCCGCAGGTGATTCTTTTTAATAAAGGTCGCGCCGTTTGGGACGAATCTCACTGGTCAATTTCTGAAAAATCGTTGCAAAAGGCTCTATTACAATTCGCTTGAGATGAATTTTTTTACCGCATTTCGCACGATTTCCGGCTTTTCCGCATGAAGCCAATGCCCGGCGTTTTTCACGGTTAAAAAGATGGCTTTTGGGAACATTGCTTTGATTTTCCCGACATCCGCATCGCGAACGTAGGGAGAATTTTCTCCGCGAATGACGAGCGTTGGTTTTTCATAAATTCCTTTCACCGGTATTGCGCCGGCAATCGCTTCTACATGTTGAGCCAGCGCATTCAGGTTTACTCGCCACAGGTATTTTCCATCGGGTTGTCGAGCCAGGTTTTTGAGCAAAAAATGGCGCAAATTTGACGCGGGAATCGTTTTGGAAAGGCGTATGTCAGCATCTTTTCGGGAATGAACGGTTGTTAAGTCCAAACCGCGCAAATTTTCAAGTACTTGAATAAAATACGGGTTTTGATATGCCCGCGGCGCAATATCCACGACAATCAGTTTTTGAACGAACCGAGGGTATTTCAGGGCAAGCGTCATGGCGACTTTGCCGCCCATGGAGTGTCCAAGCAAAATTACCGGGGGTAAATTTTGGTCATTTATAAATTCATAAACATCTTCCGTCATCGTTTCAAAATCAATGTTATCATCATGCGGCGAATGCCCGTGGTTTCGCAAATCCAATAAAAATATGCGATTATTGCGCGACCATTCGCGCCCCAGGGTCAGCCAGTTATCCGATGCAGCCAGAAGCCCGTGCAAAATAATCATGGGTGTGCCCTGTTCACCAAGTTGTCTGAAATTCAGTTTCATCGGAAAGCGATTAGCGGTATTCGTTCGGAATTGTTTTTCGACCGACAAATCCGGCTTGCAGGTCGTGGTAATAGATTATGTCTTTTTCATCACTTCGCCAGCAGAGAAATACCAAACGTCCATCAATCTCCGCCGGGAAATCAACTAATCCGATCTGAAAACTCCAATCCTTATAATAACAGCCAATATCCTCCAATTCAGTAATCAATTCCTGAACGGTGTCCATCTTTTCGAGAATTTGGGGATGATTATGAGCGTCCTGTCCCATGATATTGGCCATAATATGCGATTCGTAGCTTTGGTTTAGTATATCTGATACAATTTTTTTTACCAGGGGTAATGTTTTTCTCGCTTCCGCGACGGTAAATATTTTTTTGGGTTGAAATCCCATTTCAGCCTCTTCCAAACGTGGTAATAAATTTGAAATTATGGGTCGCACTGTTTCTGAAACATAAAACCGTAAATCCGGAAACATGCCGGTGAAATCAAACAGTGTATTAACTTGACAATGTTAAATTTTAAAGGATTTTGACAGGATCAACAGGATATACATGATATTTCAAAAGAATGATCGTGTTTGTGTAGCTCTAACAGCTTTAGAAGCGCATCCGC
>CAYVDX010000149.1:0-7931 GCA_964450485.1 uncultured Calditrichaceae bacterium | reverse complement strand
TCTGCCCCACCATTCGCGCCAAATAGCTGGCCCCATATCCGCCGTCAAATGAACCGACTTTGGGACCGGTTTGCCCGAAAATGGCATTATCCGCCGCAATGGTTAGATCGCACATGACATGGAGCACGTGTCCGCCGCCGATGGCGTATCCCGCAACCATGGCGATGACCGGCTTGGGGCAGGTGCGTATTTGCCGCTGAAAATCCAGCACGTTCAAATGCTGCACGCCGGATTCATCGTTGTAGCCCGCTTCGCCGCGAATGCGTTGATCGCCGCCGGAGCAAAAGGCTTTTTCTCCCTCGCCGGTTAAGATTATCACGCCGATATCCGCATCGTAGCGCGCATCGGCCAAAGCTTTCTGCATCTCTTGCACCGTCAGCGGGCGAAAAGCATTGCGCACTTCCGGGCGATTGATGGTGATTTTGGCAATGCCTTCTTCGCATTTTTCATATTTGATGTCCGTGTAATGACCGGCGCTTTTCCATTTTACAACACTCATCAATATATCCTCCGTTAAGGTCAATATTCATTCAGAAATCTAATCATTTCTCCTTCAAAAATCTCCGGGGCTTCAAGATGCACATTGTGCCCACATCCGGGAATGATTGACATGTGAATTTTTGAGTTTTTTTCAACCATTTTGTTCGCAATCGCCCGAAATTTAGCATCTTTTTCGCCAATCACCAACAGCAGTGGAAATTTAATCCGCGGTAGTTCCGGCCAAAGCGACGGCTGTCGCCCGGTTCCCATTTCCCGGAGCGATTTCGCCAACGCCTGTGGATCATTTTGCAAGCGACGCGCAAGCATCGCGGAAAAATCCGGGTGATTTCTCAGCGTTTGAAAAAAATCCATTTCATACCATTCCAACAAAAATCTTTGGAAATCACCGCTTTCAAGGCGACGGGCAATCCGTTCGTCGCCTTGAAGCCGGGTCTGCCGCTCTTCGTTGCTCATTAACCCCGGCGAAGCGGATTCCAACAGCACTTTTTCAAAATATTGCGGAAAATGGATCGCTAAATAAAGCGCCAATCGCCCGCCCATTGAATATCCCAAGAGATGTGTTCGGGAAATCTTTTGCTGTTTCAGCCCTTGCACAATTGCCGCGGCGGTTTGCGTCATTTCCCATTGTTGCGCCGGCGCAAAACCCGCTGATTTACCGTGACCGGGAAGATCGACGGCAATGCAGTAAAAGCGCTTGATCAGTCCGGCGATAATTTTTTCCCAATCCGCGATGCAGCCCATAAATCCGTGCAGCATCAGCAAAGGCGGGTTGACGCGGTCGCCGTGGCATTCAAAATAAAGCGAGGGTCGATCAGCCATGTTTTCCGCTCTGAAACCGTTTGTGAGTCAACGCATAAATCGCAGTGCTTAAAAACACTTTGAGCAAGTCCACCGGCAACAGGTTCAGCCAGCCTTTTTGCAGGGACTCGAACCAGCTTTCGCGCCCGACGGCAACATGCAGCCAACTGACGCCGCAGGCAAACAAAAGCAATGACCCGCATTCCACGGCCAGCAGCTTTCCCAAAAACGATTGCCGCCGCCGGGAAAGATACCCAATTACGCCCGCAACCAGCGGAAACGCCAGTAAATAGCCGCTGGAAACACGGCCGGTAATATATTCCCATCCCGCGCCGTCGCCGGCAAATACCGGCAGAAAAATTCCCAGCGCCAAATAAAGCAATTGTGATAAAATTCCCCCCCGCCAGCCAAGAAACAGCCCGCAGCTGTAAACTGCCAGGGTTTGCAGCGTGAAGGGAATTTCGTAAACCGAGACTTTTAATTTTGCGCCAATGACCGTAAAAAATGAGAAGAGTGAAATGAAAGCGATTTGTTGGAAAAAAGAGAAGTGGGGAGCACCGGGATCATAAAATTTGGCGAATCTATTGGAATTTGGCATGCGTCATTCGCGATTGATTTGCTCAAAAAACGTTATTTTCTAAACAAAAAACGGAGCTACCGATTGGGAACTCCGTTTTGACATTATATTCTGTTCAAATTCTGTTTACCGTCTGCGATCGCGGTCGCCGCGATTTCGATCACCGCGGTTTCGATCACGACCCCTGTCACGGCCTCTGTCGCGACCGCCGCCGCGCTCGCGTGGTTTATAAACGTAATCAGGATCCGCCGCCGCTCTCATGCTGAGGTTGCAGCGTCCCTCGCGATCGATGGCAACCAACTTCACCTTAACCTTGTCGCCGATATTAACAACATCGGTCACTTTTTCGACGCGTTTATCGGACAATTCGGAGATGTGAATCAGACCGTCTTTTCCCGGCAGGATTTCCGCAAATGCGCCAAAATCCAGGATTCGCCGGATCGTTCCGTCGTAAATTCTTCCCACCTCCGGTTCTTCAACCAGGGCTTCGACCATTGTTTTGGCCTTTTGGGCAGCGTCGGAATCAACCGAGGCGATAATGACCAGACCGTCATCGTCAATGTCGATTTTTGCGCCGGTTTCTTCGATGATGCCGCGAATAATTTTCCCGCCCGGCCCGATAACGGTGCCGATTTTATCGGTTGGAATCATTATTGAGATAATACGCGGTGCATATTGTGAAATTTCCGCGCGTGGACGTTCCATGGTTTTTTCCATGATGTCAAGTATTTTGTTTCGGGCGCTTTTTGCGCGATGCAACGCTTCTGTTAAAACGTCAAACGTCAGGCCATCGATTTTAATGTCCATTTGAAAAGCCGTAATCCCATCGCGGGTACCGGCCACTTTGAAATCCATATCGCCCAAATGATCTTCGTCCCCGAGGATATCCGTCAAAACGCGCACTTCTTCACCTTCCTTGATTAACCCCATGGCAATGCCGGCAACGTGGCACTTTGTCGGGACGCCCGCGTCCATCAAACTCAACGAGCCGGAACAGACCGACGCCATTGAAGATGAACCGTTCGATTCCAAAATTTCCGATACGATGCGAATGGTGTAGGGAAAGCTGTCATCCGCCGGGAGCACCGGTTGCAGGGCGCGTTCGGCAAGATCGCCGTGCCCGATTTCCCGGCGGCTGGTGCCGCGAAAAAATTTGGGTTCGCCGACGCTAAACCCCGGAAAATTGTAGTGCAGCATGTAACTTTTTTTAGAATCGCCTTCCAGCGCATCAATAATCTGCTCATCAACCTTGGTGCCCAATGTGCAAGCCCCAAGGCTTTGCGTTTGCCCGCGTGTAAAAAGCGCAGAACCATGCGCGCGCGGCAAAAACGAGACTTCGCACTCAATATCGCGAATATCGTCCAGGCCGCGGCCATCAATTCGCTTATTCTGGTTGACGATCATCGCGCGAACTTCGCGTTTATGAATGTCGCTGACCAGACCTTTGATCAATTTAGCGTAATCTTCAAATTCCTCGCCCAGCGTTTCGATAACCTCATCTTTGATCTCTGAAATACGCTTGCCGCGTTCTTTTTTATCTTCGCTGCTAATCGCATCCACCACTTTTTGATGCGCCAGTTCTTCAACCCTGGCTTCCAGACCCTCCGGGATTTCAGGCTCTGGCACTTCCCGTTTGACCGGGTTGATTTCAGCAATCAACTCGTTTTGCATTTCAATAATTTCGCGAATATATTGATGCCCGAACTGCAATGCCGCTAACATTTCTTCTTCACTGATTTCTTCCGCTGAACCTTCAACCATGGCAATTGAATCATACGAACCGGAAACGACCAGGTTGATCGCGCTTTCTTCTAATTGCGCAAATGTCGGATTAATCACGTATTGCCCATCAATCATCCCCACGCGCGCGGATGCAATCGGCCCGCCAAAGGGAATATCGGAGATACACAATGCCGCGGATGCGCCAATACCGCCTAAAATATCCGCATCATTTTCCTGATCACTGGACAGCACAAATACCGCGACCTGGGTTTCATTTTTAAAATTTTTGGGAAACAGTGGGCGAATCGGCCGGTCAATTAGACGTGCGCTAAGAATATCTTTTGCGCCCGGGCGTCCTTCCCGCTTAAAAAAACCGCCGGGAATCTTTCCGGCAGCATACGTTTTTGATTGAAATTCAACCGAAAGGGGGAAAAAATCAATATCTTCTCTTGCCTGTTCCGAACAGGTGGTTGCCGCCAGAATCATCGTGTCGGCATAACGCACCAAAACAGCGCCATTTGCCTGCCTGGCAACCCTGCCCGTTTCAATGGTTAAAAGCCTGCCGCCAATCTCTTTTTCTTTCTTAATAATCATAGAATCCTCAATTCCTCACTACAATATTATCTTCTCAGTCCAAGTTCTTTAATTAGGGTGCGATACCGGGTGATATCTTTTTTTGCTAAATAATTTAGCAATCTTCTGCGCTGGCCAACCAATTTCAACAATCCTCGCCGGGTGTGATGATCTTCACGATGGGTTTTCAAATGCTCAGTCAGATATAAAATCCGATGGGTGATCAGTGCAACTTGCACTTCCGTCCGCCCGGTGTCTTTTTCGTTGCTGCCAAACTGTTTGATGATTTCCAATCTTTTTTCCTGGGTAATCACTACTTTCCTCCATTTAAATATTTTCGCTGATTTTTTTATCTTTTTTCAATTGTTCGATTAATTCGTTGATGCTTGAAAATTTCATTTCATTTCGTAGAAATTTTTTAAAATAAACGGTCAGCGTTTTTCCGTAAAGCAAACCGCCGAAATTAAAAAGATGCGCTTCCAAAGTCAAGGAATCAAATTCAAATGTCGGGCGCACCCCAATGTTCATCATCCCTTTGTAGCGCGTCTTTTCAGCCATTACATCAACAGCGTAAACGCCCCGCGCCGGGATCAGCTTATCCGGGTCATCCAACGTAATATTGGCGGTTGGAAATCCAATTTTCCGCCCGCGGCCATCGCCGTGGTACACTTCCCCGCTAATTTGATAGGGACGTCCTAAATATTTAGCCGCCTTTTCAACATCTCCGGTTTCCAATAACCGGCGTATTTTGGAGCTGTTGATCAATTCGCCGCCATTTCGATAGGGAGGCGCTTCCTGCGCTGTGAAACCGAATTCTTCGCCCAATCGATTCAAATTCTCAAAACTGCCTTCGCGATTACGTCCAAAATGGTGATCGTGCCCAATGACCATTTCCCGAACTTTCAACCGATCTACCAATATTTTTTTTACAAAATCTCGCGATGAATTCGCAGCAAACGCTTTGGTAAATTTGATGATCAACACCTGATCGATGCTGTGTTCGGCGAATATTTGCAATTTTTCGCGTAATGTCGTCAAAATTTGCACGGGCTGTCCGGTCAAAACCTTGCGCGGATGCGGCTCAAAGGTAACAATCGTGGTTTTGAAGCCATCTTTTTTGGCAACCTGGCTCATCAATTCGAGAATGCTCTGATGACCCAGGTGAAACCCGTCGAATGTGCCGACCGTCGCTACGCATGGGTCGGGCGTTGTGATTTCTTCAATTCCGTGATATATTTTCATGGAAAATTCTTTAATCGTCAATCTTCATTTTCGTTTGTTTCCGCTGAATGTCCTCAATCGTTACAGCGTCTTCCAGGCGATAATCCCCCACGCGCGTGCGTACCAGTGTTTTAACATACCCGGCAGTGTTTAAGGCGCGTGCAATATCCCGCGCAAGCGTTCGGATGTACGTGCCGCGGCCGCAAGTAACGCGAATCTTTAATAAATTTTCGCGGTAATCCAGTAATTCAATTTTGTCAACACGCACTTTTTTAAATAGTTGCGGCGTCGGTTTTCCTTCCCGTGCTAATTTGTATAACCGTTTTCCCTTAAATTTTGCCGCGGAATACGCCGGAATCTCCTGTTCAATCAATCCGATAAACGGGCGAAATGCCTGGAAAATCACCTCCTCCGATAACACCGGCATGCTTGCCTCTGAAATTGTTTTTCCGGTAACGTCCATGGTATCTGTCTCGATGCCCAATGCGATTTCCGCGATGTATTCCTTGGGTAAATCCATCAATGCGGCGGATTTTTTCGTTGCTTTTCCCAAGCAAATGAGCAGCACGCCCGTTGCAAAGGGGTCCAATGTGCCGGCGTGTCCCACCTTTTTAATGCCGGTCAGCCGGCGAATTTTATTGACCACATCAAAGGATGTCCAGCCCTCGGGCTTGTTGACAACCCAGATGCCGCCGTTGATCGGATCGCATGAGCTATTTTTCATTGCCTGAATTCGATTTATCCATTTGTTTGGCTTTTTTCAGTAACGCATCTATTTTTTGAGCATATTCCTGTGTGTCATCGGCAAAAAACCGCAGCTCCGGCACATTGCGCAATCTCAACCGTGGCGCCATTTCGCCGCGAATAAAATTTTTCGCGCGCTCCAGCGCCGCCGAGGATTTTTCTTTTTGCACATCATCACCCAGCACTGTAAAATAAACGGAAGCAATCCGCAAATCCGGGCTGATTTTTACATGCGTAACCGTGACAAAACCTTTATCCGGGTCTTTTATTTCCCGGTCAATGATAATGCTGACAACTTGTTGAATTTTATCTGCAACTTTTCGCTGACGAACAGTATCGGCCATGTTTTATCCTTTCGACATTCAAAAAAAATATCCCGACGGCTGATATTTTTAAAGATATTCAATTAAATGTTCTGTCACTTCAACGGCTTCGTACGCGTCGATCATTTCCAAAATCTTGTGCATATTTTTTTCCAAAAATTTATAGTCGCCGCCAACCTGGGCAACACCTAACCGCGCACGCTGCCATTTATCTAAGTATTCAACCTCGGCAATCGATATATTAAATTTATTCTTCAGCCGGTCTTTAAGGCGACGAATCACGCCACGTTTATCTTTCAACGAGGCGCTGTCGTACAACAACAGGTCAACGGTTAAAACAGCAATGATCATGGCTGGAAAAAGGGGGCAGGCCCAAATATTTTATGGTTTATAATTGTATGAATTCCCAATATAAAGACTTATCTAAAATGACATCCTTTTTTTACGGAATACGATGAAGCGTGAAACGTGATGTGTGATGCGTGATGCGTAATGCGTGATGCGTGATTTCTCACACATCATATTTCACGTTTTACTGAAGCTCAAACATCACTTCAACCATTTCATTAAAACCAAAAAAATCAGGAGCATAAACATGTGTCCGGTCTATTTCAATGTTTGTGCTTCCATCACAATCTCATAAGCTTCGATGACATCACCGATTTTAATATCATTATAATTTTCGATGCTCAACCCACATTCGTACCCCGATGTTACTTCGCGGACATCTTCCTTAAATCGTTTCAATGAGCCCAGTTTTCCGTCATAGATTTCTACATCATTACGCACAATTCGCACGTTGGAATTGCGGTTAATTTTGCCGCTGGTGACCATACAGCCGCCAATGGTTCCGATTCGGGAAATCTTGAACACCTCCCTGATTTCGGCGCTGCCCGTCACCACTTCCCGCTCAATGGGCTCGAGCAGGCCTTCCAGGGCTTTTTCAACATCTTCAATGGCATCATAAATCACTTTGTAAAGCCGGATGTCAACACTTTCTTTTGCAGCCAATTCCTTCGCGGTCACAGAGGGTCGCACATGAAACCCAAGAATAATCGCTTGCGAAGCCGCGGCAAGAATAACATCCGATTCGGAAATGGGGCCGACAGCCCGGCGAATCACTTGAACTTCCACGGTATCCGTTGACAGCTTCTGCAAAGCATCGGTCAACGCCTGTGTGGAGCCGTCCACATCAGCTTTCACCAGCAATTTCAGAACTTTAACATCACCGGTTTTAATTTGTTTCGATAATTCATCAAGCGTAAGTAACTTGACCTGGCGAAAATCCTGTTCGCGCTTTAACTGTTGGCGACGGTTCGAAATATCGCGGGCGTCGCGCTCCCCGGCCATCACGATAAAACGATCCCCGGCTTCCGGCACGCCATCAATTCCAAGAATTTGGGCGGGTTCTGACGGGCCTGCGGCTTTAATGCGATGTCCCCGTTCGTTTAGCATTGCCCGGATACGTCCGG